>CAZMXF010000032.1:0-15172 GCA_964570015.1 uncultured Oscillospiraceae bacterium
GGCAGTTCTTGCGGTTGTCGACCACATAGTTCGGGTTCCACTTGTCCTTGCCCCACTTGAGGCCGGGCAGCTCCTGCTGCGGGTACTGAACGTCACCGTTCTTGGTGCAGAGCTTCTGACCGAGCTTCACGGCTCCGGCCGGGCAGACCTCGACGCACTTGCCGCAGGCGACACAGTTGTCTTTGTTCACATGGGCGCGGAAAGAAGATGCGGACAAGTTCGGCGTGTTGAAGTACTGGCTGGTGCGCAGCGCGAAGCAGACGCCCAGATCACAGTTGCAGAGGCCGAAGATCTTGTCCTGACCGTCGATGTTGGTGACCTGGTGGACGTAGCCGTTGTCTTCCGCTCTCTGGCAGATTGCAAGAGCCTCTTCTTTGGTGATGGGGCGGCCCTTGCCGGTCTCAACCAGATAGGTGGCGAAGTCACCCAAACCGATGCAGCAGTCGTCCTGGATTTCGCCGGAGCCTTCGCCGTAGAGACGGCGGGCATTGCGGCAGGAACAGTAGCCGACAGAGAGGCTGCCCTCATACTTATCCAGCCAGTGGGAGATATGCTCGATGGAGATGGAGGTGTTGGTAGCGTTGATGGCCTTTTCCACCGGAATGACATGCATGCCGATTCCGTTTCCGCCGGGAGGAATCAGGTGAGTCTTGCCCTCCAGCGGGAGGAACGTCATCTTGTCGAAACTCTGGGCGAGTTCCGGATACTTTTCAACCTGATCCAGGACCATGTTTGTCATCTCAGCGATGCCGGGAACGAACAGCTGAACGTACCACTGCTTCTCGTGCCGGGGATTCTCCCAGTTGTACTCCACGATGCCGTGCATGGCACCGTCGGTCAGGAGCTCTTCGATGCGCTCTTCGGACTTGCCGGTGAGCTTGGCGATCTCTGCAGTGGTCTTGGGCTTGCGCAGACCCATCTTCAGCATGACTTCCGCAATCTCGTCATTGGAACATGCGCGGTCAAGAATGATGTATTCCGGATCCTCCTCGGTCAGCTTTTTGATGCCGAATTTGTAGGGAAGGCGATCCGTAATCATTTTACCAAGTTCGAATAAAACTTCTCTTGCCATGTTTTTCCCCTCTCTGTATCATGGTATTTAATTTGTATATCAGATGGCTTGTCATGAGTTTATCATAAGAATACAAAAAAGTCATTATACAAAACAAGCGGATTTGACATGTTTTTGTGTGGTTTAACAAGATTAACCGCGAATAGATCTTCAGTCAAAATGAGATTAGGAGCATAATGCCCGGAATAATAAAAGCCCGGAAAAGAAATTGACAATTCTGTTTTTCCTGTGTATAATCACACAGATTTCTTTTTTCAGGAGGGAAATATGAAAAAAACAAGCAAAATGATCATGATGGTTCTGGTTGTGATGATGTTCCTTTGCATCAGCGTCAGCGCCAGCGCCGAAACCGTCCTGCAGTTCGGTACAACTGTCAACGAGCAGGATTCTTTCCAGGTTGCCGCAGAGAAGTTTGCGGAACTGGTCAATGAGCGCACCGACGGCGCTTATGTCATCGAGATTTATCCCAACGGCACCCTCGGCGGCGAAGCTGACATGCTGGAGAGCATGAGCATGGGGATGCTCGATATGGGTATCATTACTGCCGGCCCGTTCGTCAACTACTCTTCCATGATGGGTGTGCTGGATATGCCCTTCCTCTTTGCAAACAACGAAGAAGCCTACAAGATTCTCGATGGTGAGATCGGACATGAGCTGCTCGATACCCTGGAGGACGCCGGTCTGAAAGGCCTTGCCTATGCAGAGCGCGGCTTCCGCAACATCACCAACTCCGTGAAGCCGGTCGCCAGCGCAGCCGATGTCGCCGGCCTGAAGCTCCGCGTGATGGAGAACGAAGTGTACACTGCCACCTTCAAGGCCCTGGATGTTAATGCCGTTCCGATGAACTGGCAGGATACCCTCACCGCTCTGCAGCAGGGTACGGTCGAAGGCCAGGAGAACCCCATCAACGTTATCTGGTCCTACAAGATGTGGGAGTACAACCAGAAGTTCTGTGTGCTTGACCGCCACTCCTACTCCACCGCAATTATCACCATGAGCCTCGATCTCTTCAACAGCCTCGATGCCGAGACCCAGCAGATCTTCATCGATGCCGCACAGGAAGCAGCCGAGTATGAACGCGCCTGGGTTGCCGAGCAGGAAGCAGGCCAGCTCCAGGAGATTAAGGACAACGGTATTGAAGTCGTTGAGGATCCCGATGTTGACTCCTTCCGTGAGGCAGTTCAGGTCGTCTACGACGCCTATCCCCAGTACGCGGATTATATTGCCCGTATTCAGGCTGAACTGGCGGAGTAATCTCCGGATGGTTCCCGGCCAATAGGATTGCACAGGACATTGAAGTCCGCCATTTTCGGCATCTTCGATGTCCTGTCTTTTCACACTCACTAGGGTAGGAGTAAGAGAGTATGAAAGTACTTCAAAAAATCAGTTCTGTTCTGGACAGCATCTTTGGGTTCCTTGTGGTGATCATGATCGGTGCAATGGTGATCATTACCACTGCCCAGATCATCTGCCGTGTCTGGTTCACGGCTCTGTCCTGGTCGGAGGAGGTCACACGATTTCTCCTGATCTGGGCGACCTTCCTCGGAGCAACCTGTGTCTATCGCCGCAGTGGCAACATCGCGATTACGGCGGTACAGACGATGTTCCCGGCAAAAACACAGAAAATCCTGCGTATTCTCGTGCACCTGATCTGCTTCTGCCTGTTTGCAGCACTGCTCTATTACGGAATACAGTATTGCAACAAGCAGGTTCGCACGGCGGCAGCGCTGCCGATCAAGATGAAGTATATCTATATGTGTCTTCCCATCGGACTGGGTGTGTGTATGTATCATGCGCTTGTGATGATGCTGGAGGAGGTTATCGGTAAAGGAGGGGAAGACTGATGGGCGGAATTCTGTTCGGTGTCTTTATCGCCTTGCTGATCATCGGTGTGCCCGTTGCCTTCTCAATTTGCACGGCCGCCGGCGTTACGGTACTCTCCGGTCTTGGACCGGGCAAGCTCCTGATCCTGATTCAGAGAATGTTCGAGGCATGCAACTCCTTCTCCCTGATTGCGGTACCTTTCTTTATCCTGGCGGGAGATCTGCTTTCCAAGGGAAAGATTTCGAAACTGCTGGTGGAGTTCTGTGAGTCATTCCTCGGGGTGATCCGCGGCGGCCTGTCTGTGGTTTCAGTTTTTGCCGGCATGTTCTTTGCCGCCATCTCGGGGTCCGGTGCGGCCACGACCGCGGCGGTGGGCGGCACGCTGGTACCGGAGCTGCGTCAGAGGGGATATCCGCCCGCACAGGCGGCGGCACTCATCGCGGCGGCTGGAACCATCGGCGTTGTGATTCCGCCTTCGGTGCCGATGGTTCTGTATGCTGTCATCGCAGAAGAGAGTGTCAACAAGCTGTTTAAAGCGGGGTTCATTCCCGGCATCCTCATGGGCATCGCGCTGATTGCGATTGCTCTTGTGCAGGCATATCGGGACAACTATCCGAAAGGCTCGGGCTTCTCGCTGAAGAATGTAGGGAAGACCTTCGTGAAGGCCGTCCCGGGCATCCTGATGCCACTGATCATTCTTGGCGGAATCTTCTCCGGCTACTTTACGCCGTCTGAGGCCGCTGCCGTGGCGGTGGTCTATGCCGTCCTGGTCTCGGCATTTATTTACCGGGATCTCACCCTGAAAGGCCTCTATGAGATCATGAAGGGATCCGCCCGCACCAGCGCGGTCATCATGATTATCATTGCCTGCTCGGGACCCTTCGGCTGGGTGCTTGCTAACTGGAAAATCCCGGAAACCATCGCGAGTTCGGTTCTCTCTGTTTCACAGAACAAGTACGTCATCATGATGCTGATCTCGGTGATCATTTTGATCGCAGGCGTGTTTATGGAGACTTCCTCGGCGATCATTATCCTGACGCCGGTCTTCCTGCCGCTTGTAAAGGCGCTGGGTGTTTCCACATTGCACTTCGGTATCCTGTTTGTCGTCGGCATTGCCATCGGCATGATCACCCCGCCCGTTGCCATCAACCTGTTTGTGGCTACCGGCATTTCCGGCCTGCCGATCGAAAAAATCGCGAAGGCGGTAGTTCCGTATCTGATCGGCCTGATTGTCGTCTTCCTGATGATCGTCTTTGTGCCGCTGCTGATTCCGGGGCTGCTGTAAGCACCGGATGATTCAATTAAGAGAAGAAAGGAAAAATGAATATGCAGTCTGATCTGATCAAGAAGGGCGTAGAACGCGCGCCCAACCGCAGCCTGCTCTATGCCCTGGGCCTTACAGACGAGGAAATCCAGCGCCCGATCATCGGCGTTGTCAGTTCCTACAACGAAATCATCCCCGGCCACATGAACATCGACAAGATTGCCGAGGCAGTCAAAGCGGGTGTCCGCGCTGCAGGCGGCACACCGGTGATGTTCCCGGCTATCGCGGTGTGCGACGGTATTGCGATGGGTCATATCGGGATGAAGTATTCCCTTGTGACCCGAGATCTGATCGCCGACTCCACCGAGGCCATGGTGATCGCCCACCAGTTTGACGGCCTCGTGATGATCCCAAACTGTGACAAAAACGTCCCCGGCCTCCTTATGGCGGCTGCACGTTTGAATCTCCCCACGATTTTTGTCTCCGGCGGCCCGATGCTGGCCGGCCATCTGAAGGACGGCAGAAGAACCTGCCTCAGCCATATGTTTGAAGCCGTCGGCGCGTATCACGCCGGAACACTGGATGAAGAGGGCGTCCGGGATTATGAAGAAAATGCCTGCCCCTCCTGCGGCTCCTGCTCCGGAATGTATACCGCCAATTCCATGAACTGTCTCACCGAGGCCATCGGCATGGCTCTGCCCGGCAACGGCACGATCCCTGCGCCTTATTCCGCCCGCCTGCGGCTGGCCAAGCATGCCGGCATGCAGGTCATGGAGCTGGTAAAGAGAGACCTGCGCCCGCGGGATATCATGACCGCCGCTGCGATCCACAATGCCGAGACGGTGGACATGGCGCTCGGCTGCAGTACCAACACCATGCTGCATCTGCCGGCTATCGCACACGAAGCCGGTGTGGAGATCGACCTGAATACGGCAAATGAAATCTCTGCCACGACACCGAACCTCTGTCATCTGGCCCCTGCGGGAGACACCTTCATCGAGGATCTGGATCAGGCCGGCGGTGTATATGCCGTTATGAAGGAACTCACAAAGAAAAACCTGCTGGATCTCTCCGTGATGACAGTCACCGGAAAGACCATGGAAGAGAACCTCGCAGAAGTAAAAAACCTCGATCCGGAAGTCATCCGGCCCATCGACAATCCCTATTCCCAGACCGGCGGCATCGCGGTGCTACGTGGAAATCTGGCGGAAGACGGATGTGTCGTGAAGCAGTCTGCCGTTGCGGCGGAAATGATGGTCCATGAAGGACCGGCGCGCGTATTCAATTCCGAAGAAGATGCCATCGCGGCCATCTACGGCAAGCAGATCAAGCCCGGTGACGTGGTGGTCATCCGCTACGAAGGACCCAAGGGCGGCCCGGGCATGCGGGAGATGCTGAACCCGACCTCTGCCATCGTCGGCATGGGCCTCGGTTCCAGTGTGGCGCTGATTACCGACGGACGCTTCTCCGGTGCCACGCGCGGTGCGTCCATCGGCCATGTCAGTCCGGAAGCGGCAGCCGGCGGGACGATCGCCCTCGTAGAAGAGGGAGACCTCATCGCCATCGACATCCCGAACCGCAGCATCAAACTCCAGGTCTCCGACGCGGAGCTCGCCGCACGGCGTGCAAAATGGATCTGCCCGGAGCCAAAAATCAAGACGGGATATCTCGCCCGTTATGCAAAGCTGGTCAGCTCTGCGGATAAAGGAGCCATCCTCCAATAAAAGAAAAGGAGCAACTGCCGACAGAATGAATCAGAAAGAACTCGGTGAGATCCGCCGGCGCATTCGTCCGGACCACAACGCCATCCATCACATCTATGGATGCTATGTCAATACAAACAGGGAAATCATTTCCACCATCGACGAGCCGCTGGGCCTGCTCAGCAAGGAAGAGGTCGAGAAGTACTTCGGCCTGCTGAAGAAGACCCTTTCCGGTGCGCTGGGGAAAAACCTGCTGGATATTTCCTTTGCCACGAAGCAGGTCATGGACAGTGAAGAACACCGACTGCTTTCCGACCTGCGCAAAAGTGAGCTGGCGGATGCCGCCCTGCGGGAGGAGTTTTACCGCTGCATCATCGACCACCTGGACATGGAAGATCAGAACTACCTGATCCTGATGGCTTACGATGTCTATGACGTCCCGCATTACGGCAAGGACGGCCAGGAAGACGACTGCGGCGACGTGTACAAGTACATGCTCTGCTGTGTGTGCCCGGTCAAGCCGGGAAAGCCGGAACTCGGCTATGTGGCGGATGAGAAACGTTTCCGCAGCTCCATCATCGGGCAGATCGTGGCAGCACCGGAGCTGGGCTTCCTGTTTCCGACCTTCGACGAGCGGGCGACGAACATCTACAATGCCCTGTTTTATTCCAAAAATATCAACGCCAGTCATCAGGACTTCGTGGACGCGGTTTTCCGTACGCCGGTGCCCATGTCTGCCGGACGGCAGAAGGAGAGCTTCAACGAGGCCCTGACCGGCGCACTGGACAAGGACTGCAGCTTTGACGTGGTCCAGGCCATGCACGAACAGCTCAATGAGCGGATCGCCGTCTACAAGGAGACCAAAGATCCCGAGCCGATGACCGTAACATTGGAAGAGATGGGCGAGATCCTGGAAAACAGCGGTGCCACACCCGAAGAGGTCGAGGCCTTCTGTGCCGGATGCACGGAGACAATGGGGGAGGACGCAGTACTGCGCCCGGGGAATCTCACCAACACCAGCAGAATGGAAATCGCCACCCCCGAGGTAAAAATCAGTGTGAATCCGAAGTTCAGCTATCTGGTGGAGGCCCGCGTTATCGACGGGAAGAAATATATCCTCGTCTCCGCGGATGCCGGGGTCGAACTCAATGGCGTCGCGGTGGACATCCGCGATTGAGAGAAGCTGAAGGGAGCAGGCCGAAAAACTTGGCTCATTCTTGACAAATCTCATCGTCTGACTATAATGTAAACACTTTTCATCATGTTTGGAGGGAATCAATTATGGCAGGTACTTTCTGGGCACTTGTTCCTCCGATTGTGGCCATTGTCCTGGCTCTGATCACAAAGGAGACTTACAGTTCGCTCTTCATCGGTATTGTTGTCGGCTCCCTGTTCCTGGGCGGCTTCAATCCGGTTGCTTCACTGGATACCATGATCAATGACGGCTTTATCGGCGCCATTGCGGACGGCTGGAACGCAGGCATTTTCATGTTCCTTGTTCTGCTGGGCATTATGGTTGCGCTGGTCAATGCAGCCGGCGGCTCTGCCGCTTTCGGGCGCTGGGCCGTGAAACACGTTCACAGCAAGGTAGGGGCGTTGCTTGCGACCTTCCTTCTCGGTGTGCTGATTTTCATTGACGACTACTTCAACTGCCTGACGGTCGGGTCGGTTATGCGCCCCGTTACCGACAGCCACAAGATCTCCCGGGCCAAGCTGGCGTATATCATCGATGCGACCGCGGCTCCGATCTGTATGATTGCCCCTGTGTCCTCCTGGGCGGCGGCCATCTCGGCGACCGCACAGGATCTGGACTCCGGCGTTTCCGGCATTCAGCTGTTCATCCAGGCAATCCCGTACAACTTCTATTCGCTGCTGACGATCGTCTTCGTCATTCTCCTGTCGGTACTGGGCGTTGACTACGGCCCCATGGCCAGGGCCGAGCTTCGGGCTGCAAAGGGAGAACTCGGCTCCCTCGGCAACGAGGATGAGCAGTCGGTGAAAGGCGCTTCCATCTGGGATATGCTGATCCCGGTGATCGTGCTGATCATCTGCTGCATCATCGGTATGATGTATGTCGGCGGGTACTGGTCCGGTGCAAGCGTGATTGACTCCTTCGCCGATACGGATGCGTCGGTCGGCCTGCCCTGGGGCAGCATCATTGCCGTGATGATTGCGTTCATCTACCTTCTGTGCCGCAGAGTTATCAGCTTCAAGGACGCCACAGGCTGCATCACCAAAGGCTTTGTCGCCATGGTTCCGGCCATGCTGATCCTCACCTTTGCGCTGACACTCAAAAACATCACCGGACTTCTGGGCGCGGCCGATTACGTCGCCGGACTTGTGGAAGGCGCAGCCGAGGGCCTGTTCTCGATGCTTCCCGCCGTGATCTTCCTGGTGGCAATGGGACTGGCGTTTTCAACCGGTACCAGCTGGGGCACCTTCGGTATCCTGATCCCGATCGTCCTGCCGGTATTTAAAAACAATCCGGACCTGCTGATAATCGGCATCTCCGCCTGCCTGGCCGGCGCTGTCTGCGGCGACCACTGCTCTCCCATCTCCGATACCACTATCATGGCTTCTGCCGGCGCGAACGTCAACCATATCGAGCATGTATCGACCCAGCTCCCCTATGCCCTCACGGTTGCCGGTATCAGCTTCGTGTGCTATATCCTTGCAGGCGTACTGAGAAACTGGATGATCTGCCTGCTGGTCGGCGCAGTTCTCATGGCTGCGGTGCTCTTTGTTCTGCGTGCGCGGCAGAGAAAGGTTTCCGCGGTGTAACGGATCAATCAAGTACAGCTCCCGCAGTGGGAAACCGCAGCAGAATCATCATGAGAAAAAAACCAGACTCCCCCGGAGACGGACGGCCGTTTCCGGGGGAGTTTCCTATACAGTCTGCGTACAGATGTACCTTCCTGTAAATTCCGAAATATTTTCATCACTTTTTGTTTTACACGGGCCGTACGGTGTGGTAGAATCAAAACACACAAGATACCGGACGCGATCCGGAGAACAAATACGAAACGACAAACAGGAAGGGAGCTGCAGCCATGGGTATTTCAACATCACATCTGCGTGAAGAAACACACAACATTCCTCTTCGGATTGCCAAGGGGCATTTCGCAACCAACAGGTGCCATGTGAACTACTATGTTGACATGACCTACACCAAACACCGTCTGGCGGAGGCGCATGAGGCCGCGAGAGAGCTGGTGAAGAAGATGGATAAATCCTCTCCGATCGACAGCATTCTGTGCCTCGAAGGCACTGAGGTGCTGGGAACCTGTATCGCGGAAGAGCTGATCCAGGACGGCATCCGCATCACGAACGAGCACGGGACGATCTACGTCGTTACGCCGGAATTGACCAGTTCAAACCAGATCATCTTCCGCAGCAATACCGCGCACCTGATCCGCAACCGCCACGTTCTGATTCTCGCGGCGAGCATTGCCACCGGAGCCATGGTGCTGGACGCGGTCAATGCGGTGAAGTACTACGGCGGTATGCCGGAGGGAATCTGCGCGATCTTCTCCGCGGGGCAGAAATGTGCAGGCCTGCCGATCACGACGATCTTCAGTTCCGAGCTTCTGGGAGACTTCATGTGCGCACCTGCAACGGACTGCCCGCTCTGCAAGGCCGGCGTAAAGCTGGATGCACTGGTCAACAGTTACGGAATTTCCAGCCTGTAACATCCGGGACTGACGACGCTCCCGAGAGAATGAATTCCGGAGAAACACTTCGGGATTCATCAGATACGAATAAGAAGAGGAAAAGACGCGATGAGCGATTTCACCGTGATTGAAGCCTTGGCACAGGTCTACCCGCAGCTTTATCTCAACCCGAACCGGGAAGAGAAGGAAGCATACAGAAAGGTTGTGCTGCAGGGGGAAATGCCGGAGAGCAGAGACCTGTCCCACTTTCGGCAGGATCCGCTGGACCGGAAAGAGATTGTGGAGACGCCCGCCGGAACGGTTGTGGTGGTCTCGCTCCGGAACCGGGCGGACTATGAGGTCTTTGTTCGCTGCATGATGGCTGCGAAGGAAGGCCAGAAGGCGCCGATCCCGGCAAGCCAGGGGGCATCGACGCTGGTTGCGTTCAACTGGCCGCGTATCTATGCCCATCAGAAGCAGTTCATGGAAGAACAGAGGGCCGCAGGGGTCGAGGAACCGAACTGGTCCGAGGAGTTCAGCCGTTTTATCTCCGTTCCGGCAAATTACCAGGATCTGTTTGTGGTGCTCTCCTGGGGACCGTACAGCAGCGTCACCGCGGCAGAGGCGGGACAGACGGAGGACACCTGGCCGGAGGTCTCCTACGCGATCCGGAAATACCATGAGCTGACGCATGTAATCTGCCGCAGGCTCTACCCGGATCGGATCGACGGAGTGTGGGATGAACTGGTGGCGGATGCCGTCGGCATTTATGCGGCTCTGGGTCACTATGACGCAGCGCTGGAAAAACGCTGCCTGGGTATTACGGGAGAACGGTATACCGGCGGTCGGTTGGAGAACTACTCTGATGACACAGAAAAACTGGCAAAACCCGTGAGCGAGATGCTTGACCGCTTTTGTGAAATTATCGGGGAGCACCCGGATGCCGCCCCCTTTGACCTCATTCCTATCCTGCAGGAGTACCAGGAGAGCTTCCACGCGATGCTGCCGTAAGCAGGAAGAGATTCCTGACAGATAAACCGTCAGCCCCGTACCTGACTGATCCTGAAAAGGTCAGGTACGGGGCTGGCTTTTTCGGCCATAATCGTGATCGGTGTGATATCAGCTGCAGATCCTGCTTGTTCCGTAATCTGTCAGGACGAAGCTTCCTCTGCCGGCTTCAGGACCATGGCGGTGCGGGGC
This sequence comes from uncultured Oscillospiraceae bacterium, assembly GCA_964570015.1. GTDB lineage: Bacteria > Bacillota > Clostridia > Oscillospirales > Oscillospiraceae > Limivicinus. The sequence continues at coordinate 10,714 of CAZMXF010000032.1, forward strand.
GGCAGACAGAGACGGAGTGCCGGACCCCGGTATCCCGGAACAAAGGCGGAACAGGGCGCATGCCCAATGTTTCCGAAGCCGCCGAATTCTTCATCGTCCGTGGTGAAAAGCACCTCGTGATCGCGGCCGACGCTCACGGGGATGATATAGTCGGTGTGGGTGTTCTGCGGATCAAAGTTGAAGACGAAGACCAGACCGCCGCGCTCATAGGCCAGCATGTGGTCGTTCTGACGGAGCAGCTTCAGCTCCGGGGCCCATTCGCGGAGAATGCCGCAGTCCCGGATCGTATGGATCATACGGCGGTCAAACTCATTGAGCTGACCGTATTTGAGATAGCCGTTCTCCACCAGACTCCACTGACGGCGGCAGTACTGGTAACTCCAGCCGTTGCCCTCGCGGGGGAAGTCGATCCATTCGGGATGGCCGAATTCATTGCCCATGAAGTTGAGATAGGCGGTGCCGCCGGCGGAGGCCGTGAGCAGGCGCAGCATTTTGTGCAGGGCCATGGCGCGGTCGATGACCTGGGTGTGGCAGATTTTGTCCATGTCCGTGTACATGTTGGCACCGGCCAGACGGAACATCACGGTCTGATCACCCACCAGGGCCTGGTCGTGGCTTTCCACATAGGCCACGGTCGGCGCCATGCGTACCGTGAGTTCGTGCCAGATATAGTTGAGGTTCCAGGCTTCGTCCTTCTGTTCCTTGATAAGACGGATCCACATGTCCGGCAGGCCCATGGCCAGCCGGTAACTGAAACCGATGCCGCCGTCCTCAATGGGAACACACATGCCGGGCATACCGGACATGTCCTCGGCGATGGTGACGGCGTCGGGCCGGACCTCGCGGATCAGGGCATTGGCCAGCTGGAGATAGGTGATGGCCTCGGTGTCGGTGTTCATGGAAAAGTACATCCGGAGATTGGTAAAGGCGGCGCCCAGACCGTGGTTGTGGTAAAGCATGCTGGTGACGCCGTCAAAGCGGAAGCCGTCGAGATGGTACTCCTCCAGCCAGAACTTCAGGTTCGAGAGCAGGAAATGGAGTACCTCCGGCTTGCCGTAGTCGAAGCACTTTGTCCCCCAGGCGGGATGCTCTCCCTCAGGGCCCGCGTGAAAGAACTGATACTCCGTGCCGTCGAACATGTTGATGCCCTCGACGGTATTCTTGACGGCATGGGAGTGTACCAGATCCAGCAGAACGGAGATGCCGAGTTCGTGGGCGCGGTTTACCAGATACTTGAGTTCCTCAGGATAGCCGAAGCGGCTGGAAGCGGCGAAGAAGTTGGAGACCTGATAACCGAAGGAGCCGTAATAGGGGTGTTCCATGACGGCCATGAGCTGCACGGTGTTGTAACCGAGGTCTTTCACACGCGGCAGAACGTTATCCGCGAACTCGCCGTAGGTGCCGGGACGATATTCCTCGGTTGCCATGCCGACATGAGACTCATAGATCAGCGGAACGGAGTCCGGATGAAAGCTCCCGTCGGTCCAGGGGAAAGGCTCCGTGGGATCCCACACCTCACAGATCCAGTCATAACTGACCGGATCCTGAACCACGCGTCTCGCATAGAGCGGGATATGATTGCTGAGTTTGTCACCGTTTTGCACGACGGTACGGACACGGCTGCCGTCCCGCAGAGTCTCTTCCGGCAGACGCAGCTCCCAGTTACCGTTATCCAGACGCGTGAGGGGGTGAGAGGTCTGATTCCAGTTGTTGAAGTCGCCCATGAGATAGAGCGCGTCAGCGGCCGGAGCCCACTCGCGGTAGACCCAGCCTTCGAAGGTGTGATGAAAGCCGTAATATTCATGCGCATTGGCAAAGTCCCTGAGGCTGCCGTTTTTCACCAACGCATAGCGCATGCGATGATAGTTGTCCATGCGGAGTTCGATATCCCTTTTGAACGGAATCAGAGCCCGGTCCTGATCAAAAATGCGAAGCATGAAAAGGTCCCCTTTCGGTTTTTTGTTGTAGTCAGGAATGGGAATGCATCCAGGGTGGAAACCAATCAGGTTAACGGAAAGAACGATACGGGATATATGTATCCCGGCAGAACGTTTTCTTATAATACTTGCCTCCGCCGGGATGGGAGTTCGATTTGTGACAGGGCAATGGCGAGGAACATCAACGCCGCACCGCTGAGCTCACGCGGGCTCATGCGCTCGTGGAGGATCAGCCAACCGGACAGGGCGCTGAAGACGCTTTCCAGACTCATGACAAGGCTCGCAACGGTTGCATTGACACCGATCTGACCGATGATCTGCAGGGTGAAGGCGATCCCACTGGAGAAGATGCCGGCATAGAGGATCGAGGGCAGCGCGAGACGAAGCCCGTCGACAGTCGGATGTTCGATCAGGAGCATGAGAATCGTGCTGAGAATCGCGACGACCAAAAACTGTACAAAGGAAAGCCGTACCGGATCCACACGGGAACAGTAATAGGAGACGAGCAGGATCTCAACTGCGAAGAAAAAGGCGCAGGCCAGTTCCCAGGCGTCGCCGTATTCAAGACGGAAATGGGCAGTTTTCATACAGAGCAGATACAGACCGATCAGGGCCAGGGCTACACAAGCCCAGATCTGTACGGAGGGGCGCTTTCGGATGAAGATGCTTAGCAGCGGAACAATCACGACATAGAGTGCAGTGATGAAGCCCGCCTTGGAGGCAGTGGTGTGTGCGATTCCGATCTGCTGAGCGGCGCACGCTGCCCAGAGCATGAAGCCGCTGAGACAGCCGCCGACAATCAGGAGTCTGCGATCCGAAACGGTTTTCGGACGACGGTTGTCGATGCCGCGTCGGTCAGAAAAATGATCCATCACTCTAACAAGCGGAGCGAGAAAGAGAACAGCAGCCCAGCTGCGCCACGCCAGGTAGGTGAAAGCCTCTACATGCTCTGCACCCATCCGCTGTGCCACGAAAGCCGTACCCCAGATCAGCGCTGTCAAAAACAGAAAAAAGATATGCAATTTCTTATTCATCGGGGATCTCCCGTGCAAGAGAGGAATTCAGATAGCGCGGGTCTCCGGTAACCTCGCGGAGGATCCGAAGTTCCGGCGGAATTTGGAAGATCTCATCCTCGTCCCGGAGCTCGACTTCAAGGACAGCCTGTTTATCCCAGAAGGGATAGAGGTCGATTTCAAGCATATGAGACGCACAGGGGACACACCAGCGGATCTTTTCTATGGGATGGCGGGCGGGGTCCGCCTCGGCCAGAAGGGAGCGATATTCTTCCTCTGTCACCTGATCCTCCTGCTCGATCCGTGTCCGATCCGTGAGCATGCGCTTGCAGGTCCGGAACCAGGTCGTTCTGCCGCTTTCCGTCCAGGAACGAACTCGGCGGCTTCCGCTGCCGTCGGAGAGAAGATAGGTCTGGACAATCTCCACGCGGCGGCTGCCGGGCTGCTGTTCCAGCCAGGCGGGATCCGGATATTCGATCAGAAACTTCCGCTCGATCTCCAGAGGTTCCTGCCCGGAGAGCGGAGAGGCGGAATGGTTCATGGCGAGACTCCTTTCATGACGTGTCGGCCGGAAGCGAAGCGGCGTGGGAGAATGAAACGTCCTTTGCCGGGATGCACCGGACACTTCGGATTATATCATAGGAGAAAGCCCCGCGGCAACATACAGAAAAGCAAAAATGACAGGAAGCGGGAAATGAGATTCCCTGCGGCGCAGGACGAGATTTCTGCTTGTACACCGGCTGACCGCGTGATAGAATATGACATCATTCGACCAAGGAGTGCTTCATGAAGGCCGAATCTGTCTGCATCCCGAAAAAATACAAGATTCTGAGTGGAAGCGTGCTCAAATGCATTGCGCTTTTCACGATGATCGTGGATCATGTGGGCCTGCATCTGCTGCGAAACAGCGGGATCGTGCTGATGCATACGAGCGCGGGATCCCTGGAGCTGTTTACTCTGATGCGGAAAGTGGGGAGACTGGCTTTTCCGATCTACTGCTTCCTTCTGGTGGAGGGCTTCCTGCATACCCATGACCGGAGAAAGTACGGGCTGAATCTGCTGGTCTTTGCGCTGATTTCGGAGATTCCCTGGAACCTTGAGCACACCGGAGCCCTGCACTGCCCCTCGCAGAACGTGTTCTTTACGCTGTTTCTGGGCTATGCCGGGATGTGCTGTATCGAGGAACTGAAAGAGCGGCCGTTGGAGCAGCTGATTTCGCTGATCGCACTGGTGCTGGTAACGATGAACCTGAAGGCGGATTACGGGATCGGAGGATTCGCGTTTATTCTGGTGATGTACCTGCTGCGGGAGCAGAAGATCCTGCAGGCTATCGTGGGGACCTGTATCGAATCCGGCGGCTGGGCAGCCGGTCTTGCCTTCATCCCGATCAATCTGTACAACGGGCAGCGCGGTTTCATCCAAGGAAAGTTTATGAAGTATCTTTTTTATGCCGCGTATCCGGTGCATATCATGATCATCTACCTGATCAAGAAAAAGTTCGTCGGCTTC
>CAZMXF010000033.1:0-15168 GCA_964570015.1 uncultured Oscillospiraceae bacterium
AGATCGGCAAGAACAACAAGATGTTCTACTTCCCGATGGTCTTCATGCTCTGCGCGACCATCACTGCGCTCTGCTTCACCATCATCAACGGCTTCAAGACGATTGCGGCCGGCGCCCAGTGGGGCACCTACTTCCAGGTCATCTGGTCCATCGTCCTGGTCATCCTGGCTCTCATCCTTGCTGTTACTGCTTTCAAGACCCTTGGCGAGCAGGGCAAGAAGAAGGCCTAAGCCACAGATTAGATTCAACCATAAAAAAATCACTCCTTCGGGAGTGATTTTTTTATGCTGTAATGTGCCGGCTTTGAAAGCGTTACAGAAGGAGTGATTTGGGAGCTCAGCAAATCCGGATGAAAGGAAATCAGTCAGCATCCGGCTTTACAGCGGAATTTCCACCTGCTCAGCCAGCTCCTTCAGACGGGTTTCGATCTGCTTGGAAATATCGCGGCTCATCCGGGTGTTCAGGGCAATCAAATCCTCATTGTCCGCACTGTCCATGAGCTTTTCATAGCTGGAGAGGATCTTGTTGCGGATCGACTGCATGCGCCGCTCGGAGATTCCGTCCCGATCGGACCAGGACAGCCGGGGAAGCAGGTGACGCTTCCTGGGGGAGGATCCTTCCCCCTGAGCATCTGTCTCTTTTCCGGAAAGAAGCTGATTCAGCTTGTTCCCCCGCAGGGTGTCCGAAAGCCCGAGGGAAGGACCTTCAATGTGGGGCAGCATATCGGAGAGTGCCATCTTGCGGATGGCGAGGGGGAGGTTTGCATTCTTCAGTTTTTCGTCGAGGGCCTTCTTTCCCATGGCATGGCTGGCCAGCAGCACCAGGAAGGAAACCAGGAAACCAATCAGAATACCGACGGGACCTTCGCTGACCAGGACGACGCCGCTGCCGCCGCAGAGCATCGCAATCAGCAGAGAGATAACAGACTCCACAAAGACCGCAGTCCAGGTGAGTGTATCCCCATCGAGAACGTCCTTCGCCTCAAGCTTCTCCAGAAGGTGGAAATCACTGGCGGAGAGAGCGGAAGAAATCTCAAGAGAACGGTCCGGGATGCGGTACCGGCGGCAGATCTCGGAGGTATAAGGCTCCAGTTCCTCGGAAATGCGCATCAGCCAGTCTGCCACTGGTTTGTAGAGGATGGTTTTCGCGCTTTCGGAATAGAGATAGAGCTTGATACGCTCCTGAAGAGCGGATTCCATATCGCTGAGCCGGATAATCCGCCCGTTCCGCCAGTCCAGAAGAACCGGTCTGACTGCCTGATCCAGCAGAGGATCGAGCAGGTGTTCCAGTACGCGCCGATAGAGCTCGCTCAAATGCGCGGAGACGATGGATTCGACGATGTTGGAAGAAATCAGATCGTCGACATCCGCACGGAAGCGAACCAGCTCATCGTCAATCCGTCCGCACCAGGCGAGCCCGCGTGCAACACTGAATTCCGGCTCCCGATCGGAATAGATGACGGCTTCCGGGAAGACCTCCTGGCACCATTGCCGGATCTCCTCCATGCGGGACACACCGCCGGTCAGGAACAGCAGCTCCGGCTGTACTGCCCCGATGCTGTCGCGCACCTCGCGAAGTCCCGCGGTAAACACGCTGCGGAACGAACGGCCGTTCAGCTGGGGACAGGGCTTATCCGTAAGCCGCTTCGACATCTCGGGATTCATGACCAGATCGAGAATGATCGGTGCGTCATAAGTGATGAGCAGTGAGTCGGTGCACTCCGGTTCGCGTTCTCCCGCGGGACGGGAATAGTATTGCTCCTTCAGCTTCCGGGCATGGAGCTCACAGTCCACACGCCAGCTTTCACTTTCCGAGAAGACCTGGCGAAGGCCGGAGGGATCACGGGATGCCTCGACACAGGCATCCAGAAGCACCTCGTCCATTACCCCACCGCCGAGGGCAACCTCACCGCCGGTCCGAATCTCGGTTTCTTTGCCTTTGTTGATGTAGGCAAAGTCCGTGGTGGAGGAACCGATGTCAATGACAAGCACGGATTTGGAACGAAGGTCGATGTAATCACGGACTGAGTTGGACTGGATTGCACCAACCATGACCGCCCGGGACTCAGAGACCACATGCGGGGTGGGGAAGCCGATGGTCTCAAAAATACGCTGATAGCGGGCGCGATTTTCCGCATCCCAGCCGGCCGGGCAGCCGACATAGACAGAATTGCTCTTCTCGCCGCCGACAAGTGCACCGCTGTCCCGAAGTGACTCAAACACCCTGGCAGAAAAGTCACGGATCAGAGCGGCGCTGTCTGACTGCGGGTCGAGAAACCGGCGCTTGAAGCGGGCTGCACTGCGGACGGCAGAAGCGGCGGAACGGGCGGCATTTTCACCGATCCGGACCTCTCCGTTGCGCATGACGGCCCAGACGGTGATGGTTACCTTTTTCCCGTCAACGTCGATGATCTCGGGACTTGCGAGTCCCTCGCTGCCGACCCGGGCAAGGGTGCTTTCTCCGTCGCCCAGATCAAATCCCCAATAATTCATCATAACAGAGACCTCTTACTCAACATGTTCGGTGGCACGGCCGACAAGCAGAAGCTTATCCCCGCTGAGCAGCGCGGGCCGCTGTGTAGCGGAAGCACGCTTGGTGGGGAGAAGCTCAAACAGCTCGCGGGTATCGGGGCTGAAGTCTACCGTTTCGATCCCCTGCTGATGCAGCCAAGGCAGAAGCTTCCTGAGCTGGCGGACGGCATAGTCCCCGTTTTCCGCATAGAGGGCTTCCAGGAGATCACCGATCAGCTTGAGTGTATCGGCGTTGAGTACCGCACCGCCATGAGACCTGTCTGTGACAGTCTCCTGGGACCAGAGCGCCTGCTGGGTGAGATACTCTTCCGCTTTGCGGTCCATGGATTCGACGCTTTTCTTCAGTGTCTTCCAGACGACATCCGCATCAAGCTGTGCATGAACGCGCACTTCACGTTCTCCGTACCATAGACGGCCGGAGAGAAAGCCGAAGAGAGCTGACGCCGCGATCATCACGCAGCCCACCGCGTAATACTCCCGAATCACAAGCGCACAGACAAGCGCACAGATCACCGCTAGCAGCAGGCAGATCACCGCTCCGGAGCGAAGGCGGCGCCTGGTAATTTCCTTCTCGGCCGTACCGGCAAGGAGCAAACCCAGCATATCCCGTACGGCAGCGGCCTGGCAGTCTGCCAGTGCCTGGCGGTTTCGATCGTCGGCATTCGCGGCATTATAGCGGAGCAGAATCCCGTCCATGACGTTGTTCAGCCGCTCTACGCTTTGTTTCCTGTTCTGGTCGATGGCCGAGTCTGCCTGCAGCTCCGTCCGGATCCTGCTCTCTTCAGAAAGAAGAAGCGAGCTCAGATTCACGGTATCCATTGTGATCACCTCACTGTGGTTTCCTATGATTTCATTCTGCAGATATTCTACAACATTTTTTGTTTTCTTACAATAGGGGACAATAGGGGGCAGAAGAACGAAAAAACCGCCTCCCGTATCACAGAAAGACCGGGAGGCGGTACCATGTCATGATGAAGCCTGACGCTCAGGCAGTTTTTTCGCATTCAATGGCTGCGAGGAAAACCGTTTTGCCTTTACATGTTGCGCGGATCTGAAAGCCTTCGAGTGTCTCCGCGCGCTGCCACAGCAGTTCATCCCCTTCAAAGCAGGGGGCGCGAAACAGCGCATCCACCGAGCGGATGTTCGTCTCCGCAAGCTCTTTGCAGGAGAACGTACCGAAGAGTGCTTTCAGATACGCGGCGTTGTTCATATGGCCGCCGACGTCGATATCTGTAGAACGTACGGTGTATTGCGCATAGGGGTTAATACCGTCAAAATGATCGGGAATCATCGTGAAAGCTTCAGTACAGGCCGTATCCCGGCGGAAGAGATCCCCGTTCGGAAACACCTCAGAAGCCGGGATCATCCGCTGTGTCGCGGTATCGACAACCGCCCACTCGGTTTTCGCGCAGAGAAGCAGCTTATCTCCCTGGCGCATCTCATAGCTTCGCATACAGCGGAGGCGTCCGGGAACCTCAGGCCAGGTGATCAGCGTCGTGTTCTCTCCCATCCGCGGGCGGCAGAGAAAAACGACCTTTGTCTTGACAGTCAGCCAGAACAGATTCCGGGGCTGCAGATCATGGAGACCGACGCCGAGACGATCGGCGTGCTGAGTGGCAATGTCCATGAAGCACTCGAAGGCACCGGGATAAGAAAGCGCGCCGGCAGCGTCGCACACGCTGGGCAGCACAGGGAATTCTTTCATAAAAACGACATCCATGGTTAACTCCTTTTTACGGCAGAGGTGCAGAGAATACTGTAGATCAGAAAGAGCATCAGGGGTATGACAGCCTGTACTCCGCCGAACTCACTTTTTCGCATTTTACAGGAAAGCGGTTCGGAATGCAAGTGGGAGGGAAGAAAAGAAACCGGCAGACAGAAAATTACTTAAAAAAATTGTAGAAAAGACTTTCTTATTTCAGGAGTTTCAGTTATAATACAGAGTCACAGGGATCAGACTTTTGAAAAGAGAAGGAGAAAGTCCATGTTTGGAAGAAGGCCGGACGGGCGGCGGATCAACAAGATTGACCCAGTCATGAAGATTACGCCTTACGTGATGCCGATGCGCTGTGACGCGCAGGTCTTTCTGAAGCACCGCGCGGATCTGGAGGCAATGTCCCGGTTTATCCGTCGGCAGAAGGCAGAGAAGAACGAGCAGATCTCCTATATGCAGATCATCGTCGCTGCTTATGTGCGCGCGGTCAGCCGCAACCCGGAGGTCAACCGCTTCATCATGAACAAGCAGCTGTTTGCGAGAAACAACTGCTCGGCAGCCTTCACGATTCTAAAGAATCCTGCCAACGCCGACGACGGCGAAGCCGTAGTGAAGATCAAATTCGACCTGACGGACACGCTCTATGACGTGAGAGACCGTATGACAGCCGCCGTAGCGGCAAACCGCGGCGACCAGCCGCCCGGATTTGTGGACAGGCTGCTGAACTTCCTCTTCGCGGTTCCGGGACTCGCGACGGTGGTCGTCGGGCTGGTCCGCTTTCTGGACCGGTACGGACTGGCACCCGGTATTCTGATGGAAGAGTTGCCCTTTTATGTCGGCATGTATGTCACCAACACGGCATCCATCGGCCTGCATGATGTGAATCACCACCTCTATAACTGGGGAAATGTGGGCCTGTTCTTCGGCATGGGCACACCGGAAAAGGTTGCCGTGGTCGAAAACGGAGAAACGCGGATGAAGCGTACCCTGCCCATCGGGATTACAGCGGATGAACGTGTCTGCTCGGGAGCCCATTACGGCCGTTTCTTTGCTGACATGAAGCACTATCTGGATCACCCCGAATTGCTGACGGAGCCGCCCGAGAAGGTTCGTTTCGACGGGGACTATGAATACCACGAACCGAAGGCAGGTCAAAGCTGATCGCGGCAAAAACAATGAAGAAACTGAATCAGAGAGAACACAACTGGGCAGAAAAAGAAGATGAATAAGAGCTGCGGGATCACGAGCTGGTCCCGCAGTTATTTTGGTTTTACTCCTGTTTACATAAGATTCTTTTGTGAACTCGGAGAAGAAGCGGAAGCGTTGCCAAAATGTCATAAAAATGAAACTGTTACAGGCAAATAAAACGGATAATTCCCTGAAAACGCACAAAAAAGATACTTGTACTCTGTCACAGTAAGTGGTAACATAATTCTGTATCGCCAGAAGCGAAACGAATGGAATCCGAGCAGCAGAAAAGCGGATATCTGATATCGAGGTACGGACAGATCATGGACCAGAAACCTGAGAAACAGAACAATTTTATGCTGAAGCTGGCGACGGTTATTGTCGATAAGCGCAGCCTGATTTTTCTCATTGTAATTATCGGGATCGTTTTTTCGGCGGTGGCCGTGAACTGGGTCAACGTGGAAAACGACCTGACGGCCTATCTGCCGGCCGACTCCTCCACCAAGATCGGCTTGGACGTAATGGAGCGTGAATTTATCACCTACGGGACGGCGAGCTTCATGGTGGGAAACATCTCCTATGAAGAAGCAGAAGCTCTTTTCGAAGAGATTAAGCAGGTGGAAGGCGTCCAGATGGTGGATTTCAACAATACCACCGAACACTATAACCAGGCCTCTGCGCTGTTTTCCGTCACGTTCGATTATGAAGAGACGGATGAGCGCTGTGTTGATTCCCTGAATATCATCCAGGGAATGCTCTCAGATTATGACACCTTTATTTCGACAACCGTCATCGACACCATGGCGGAGACGATCAAGAAAGAAGTCAATATGATCACGGCCTTTGTGGCGGTGATCGTGGTGGCGGTTCTGGCTTTCACGACCGATACCTATGCAGATGTGGCAGTCGTCGGACTCACGTTCATTGTCGCGGCGATCCTGAACATGGGGAGTAACTTCCTGCTGGGCAAGATTTCCTTTGTATCAGACTCGGTGACTACGATTCTGCAGCTGGCCCTTGCCCTGGACTATGCGGTCATCTACAGCAACCGATTTAAGGAAGAGTATGAGACGCATGAACGGCGGGAAGCCGTCATCATCTCCCTGTCAAAAGCGATCCCTGAGATCGGGGCAAGCAGCCTGACCACGGTCGGCGGTCTGATCGCCATGATGTTCATGCAGTTCAAACTGGGCCCGGACATGGCCATCTGCCTGATCAAGGCCATTCTGTTTTCCCTGCTGTCGGTGTTCCTGGTAATGCCGGGTTTCCTGATGATCTTCGGCAACCTCATGGATAAGACAAAACACAAGACTTTTGTACCGAAGATCCCGTTTGTCGGACGCTTTGCCTGGGCAACCCGCGTGGTGATCCCTCCGATCTTCGTCGTGCTTGTGGTTGCGGCGTTCTCTCTGTCCCACCGATGCCCCTATGTCTACGGCTATGATACGCTGACGACGCCGCGGCAGAACGAGGACCAGATCGCACAGAAAATGATCAGCGAAACCTTCTCCTCCCGCACCATGCTGGCGGTGGTGGTCCCCGGACGGGACTACAGCGAAGAGAAGAGCCTGGTGGATGAGCTGGAAGATTTTTCCCAGGTGGATTCCGTAATGGCAATTGCCGGGATCGACGCCATGGGCGGGTACAAGCTGGCCGACAAACTGTCTCCGAGGGAATTCGCAGACCTGTTGAAGCTGGACTATGAAACGGCGGAGCTTCTCTACTCGGTATATGCTATCCAGGACGGGAGCTATGACAAGCTGGTCAGCGGAATCTCAAAATATCGCATTCCGCTGATTGATGTGCTCCTCTATATCGGCGACAAGGTGGATGAGGGATACATCAATCTCGAAGGAGAACAGGCGGAGACACTGGCCAACGCAAGAACCCAGATGCTGGTGGGCAAACGGCAGCTGGAAGGAGAGAACTATGACCGGATGCTGGTCTACCTGACTTTGCCGGAATCCGGAGACGAGACCTTCAAGTTTACGGATACGATCCGCCAGGTTGCCCAACGGCATTATCCGAAGGGTGATGTCTATGTGGTGGGCAATTCTACGAACCAGTATGAATTCAAGAAGTCTTTCGAGATTGATAATGTCGTGGTCAGCGTGGTATCGATCCTGATCGTCCTTGTAGTACTGCTTTTTACCTTCAACTCAGCCGGAATGCCGGTTCTGCTGATTGCGGTTATTCAGGGTGCAATCTGGATGAACTTCGGTTATCCCGCGCTGGTGCATGAGGATGTGTTCTTTATGACCCAGCTTGTGGTCAGTTCCATCCAGATGGGTGCCAATATCGACTATGCCATTGTGATTGCGAATCGGTATACGGACAACATCAAGACGATGGAACGGAAGGATGCCATCATCGAAGCCATGAACTTCGCCTTCCCGACGATCCTTACCTCCGGAACGATCCTGGCGGTTTCCGGACTGCTGATCAGTATCATTACGACGGACTGCACGATCAACGGTATCGGAGAAGCCATCGGACGCGGTACCATGATCTCGATTGTGCTGGTCATGTTTGTCCTGCCGCAGATCCTGATTCTCGGTGGAACGATCATTGCGAAGACGTCTTTTGCCATGCCGAAGGTGAATCGCGAGCACAGAACGAGCGCTCCCATCCTGGTAGACGGCAGGATCAGCGGCAGCGTCAACGGGACAGTCAGCGGCTTCTTCCGCGGTACCATTGAAGGCGATGCGGACCTGCGCCTGCTTTCCGGAAAGTTGGAGCCCCTGAGGGAGGGTGAGAACGTCACGGCGGCTGCACCGCCAATGGAGCAGGAAGGGCAGACGGGAGAGAAGACAGCGGACATGCCTGCCGAGGCAGCACAGGCTGAGACGGAGCGTGAAGCACCCGGCACATCAACTGAAACGGCGCCTAGCCCTGAGAATACAAGCCCCGATACAGGGGAGACGGAGCTGCCATCTGCCGAACCGGGCTCTGAGAGTCCGGAAGGAGGGGATCAACTGTGAAGAGATATCACGTTTTATCTGTTATACTGTCGCTGATTCTCTGCATGTCGCTCTGCTTCTCCATGCTGCCGTACACAGCGACGGCAGAAGAGGGAGGCGGTGGAGAAACAGCGGGAGAAACCGTGCCCATGTCGACAGAGGAAGAATCCGGGAGCGAAACGACGCCGGGAGAGATAACGGAGAATGAAGAAACCGGTGGGGAACCCGGAGAAGCGGACGGAGAACCCGGGCAGGAACCGGCCCCCGCACAAGGCAATGAAGAAGGCGCGGAGACCGGTGGTGAGGACACCGGCGATGCGCAAATCGGAGAAGTGGGAGGCAATACCGGCACTGGGTACCCCGATGATGTACAGCCCGGAGCAGAAGAGACGCCGGTTTTTGCGGAAGAAGTGACCATCGACTATGAAACCGCGTCGATGGATGCACTGGACACACTACAGCTTTCGGCACAGGTCTTTCCGGAAAACTGCGATCAGAGCGTGATCTGGACCAGTTCCGATCCGTCTGTGGCTGTGGTTGACGCAAACGGTCTGGTGACCGCCGTCGGACGCGGAGAGAACGGAACAGGGATTGCAACCATCACGGCTACTGCAGCTGCGAGAGCAGAAGGCGGGAGTGAATTCTCCGCCAGTTGTTATGTGACAGTCCGCAGCGACGGAGCACGGGTCGACAGGGTAGAAGAGCTTGGCTCTGAACATCCCTACCGGGACGGAGAAAGCCGGTTCTGGGAATTTACCTTGGATGAGGCGGAAAATCTGTCCCTCACATTTGCACAGGAAACATCTCTCGGTATCGGCGACTTTCTGCTGCTGCAGTTCGGAGACAACGAACAGATCAGCTACAGCGCAGACAATATTGCGGAACTCGCCGGACAGACCATTGCGATATCCGGGAATGGTCTCCGAATCTGGCTGATCAGTGACGACGATGGAAATGTCGGCTGGGGATTTCAGGTGACCGATGCTGCGGAAGCGGCGGAGGACGACGAACTGGCACAGTCTCAGGCTTTCGCAGACCCACTGAAGAACATCAATACCCCGAGACTGATGAATGAAAACCTCAATGGGGCGAATCCTTCGGCGGCCGGCGGCCTGCTGGGTGCGCCCGGAGATCCGGGTTCGGCGCCGGTGCCTGTTGCATCTGTGACGTTAAGCGCAACGGAACTCTCGATGGAAGCACTGGATAAGACTGTACTGACCGCAACCATAGATCCTGCGGATAACCCGAACCTCTCCGTGAAATGGAGCAGTTCGGATGAATCCGTGGCGGTGGTCGTGGACGGAGAGGTGCAGGCGCAGACTACGCACGGTGTCGCGGTCATCACGGCAACGGTCCTGTATGACGACGGGAGTGGATCGGAAGGAATACCGGTCACCGATGCGGATGGACAGCCGGCTGCAGCTTCCTGCACCGTTACAGTGACAAATGATGCAGTCGTCGTGACAGACTGGACGCAGCTGGAGTCGATGCATCCGTATAACCGGCCGGTGGATCAGTTCTGGCAGTATACGGATCCTGCTGCAACTTCCCTGACGGTGACGTTTGACACGCAGAGCGGTCTGGCCCTGCCGGATACGGTGACTGTCACAGATGGAAAGAAAAACCTGGTTGGGGTTTATACCGGAAACCTCCTGGTAGGGAATACCGTAACCGTGTATGACAACACGGTGCGTATCTATCTGAAGAGCACACAGACGGGGGAAGGCGCCTGGGGCTTTAAAGTGAGCAATGTCTACGCCTCAGAAGCGGCCCCAACCTATACAGTGCGATACTACGCCAACGGCGGCACCAATCCGCCCGAAGAGCAGATCAAGGAAAAGGATGTTCCGCTGACACTCAGCGAGGAGCAGCCGACTCGTTCCCACTATACCTTCAAGGGCTGGGCGACAGAGCGGACCTCCGGTCGGGTTGCCTGGTATCCGGGAGATGTGTACGATGTCAACGAGAACCTGGTCCTCTATGCAGTGTGGGATCGGATCTCAACCTTCAACTCCTCCAACCGCGGCAGCGGCAGTACGCCCTATTATGGGCCGACCGGCCCTTCCACCCAGTCGGAGACCTATCCGCGTACGCCCATTAATCTGGAACGGCCGGAAACAAACTATAATAAAGAAGTGCTGCATATCCGTACGGTAGAGGACCTGATCGCGTTTTCGGAGAACTGCTCTCTGGACACCTGGTCAGATCACCTGCCTGTGGTGCTGGACAACGACCTCTCGCTTTCGGATGTGGATTTCCAGCCGATCCCGCTTTTCAACGGCAGCTTCGACGGACGCGGACACAGTATTTTTGACGTGAGCCTGACAGATCCTCTGGCTCCCTGCGGCTTCTTCCTGGAAACCGGTATGGACGGCATCGTGAAAAACCTCGCGGTGACCGGTGTCGTCGTACCCGGCGGAGACAACAACATGACCGGCGGGCTGGTTGGATTGAACCGAGGCTGCCTCCTGAACTGTTCCTTCAGCGGGACGGTTGCAGGAAAACTTGAGACCGGCGGCCTGGTGGGACGCAACGAAGTGACCGGAATTGTCACGGGCTGCCGGAGCACTGCCAACGTGTCCGGCTTGAACCAGATCGGCGGCATTTGCGGCGTGAACTACGGGACGCTGATTTCCTGTGACAGCAGCTGCTATGTCAATACGGAAAGCGTCGATCCAAGCCTGCAGCTTGACGATATCGATACCAGCAGCCTGCTGAACTTCTTCCACAGTCTGACCACCGAGACGGCGGGGATCACCACGGATTCCGGCGGCGTCTGCGGATACAACGAGGGCTTTATCGAATACTGCGTAAGCAGAGAAGCGGTGGGCTATTCCCGACTGGGCTACAATGTTGGGGGGATTGCCGGCCGCAGCAAGGGCTACATCAACGGCTCGCGCAACGAGGGAGCCGTCTACGGTCGAAAGGACGTGGGAGGTATCGTCGGACAGGCAGAGCCCTATATCGAAGTTACCCAGCCTACGAACCTGACCGGAGCCCTCAGCTATCGGATGCATGCGCTGCACCAGTCGATCAATGACGCCATCCATGATGCCGATGTCCTGTCCAATGATATCTCGGGCCAGCTCAACGGACTTTCGGGATTTCTGGCTCCGATCGAACAGGCATTCCGGGATCTCAGCATCACCGATCCGTCTTCCGTGACGAATCTTCGGACGGTGATTGTTGACACGGTCTCAGGGATGGCGGGACAGATCCAATCTATGTCCGCCAGCCTCGGGGAAGGCTCGGGCGTGCTCAAACAGGATCTGGAGGCAATTTCCAACAACCTGGACGCCCTTTCGGGAAGCGCCCTCCAGACCGTCGATCTGCTGGCTTCCTCTCAGAACGAGGACCTGATCGTGGACGAGTCGGCCAGTGCGACGGCGGACGCCATCACCCTGGGCAAAATCACTGACTGCCGAAACGTCGGCGACGTAACCGGTGAAACCAATGTGGGCGGTATTGCCGGCGTGATGGCCCTGGAAAATGCCCTTGATCCGGATTTTGACCTGACCAGTACCGATGCGATGCTGAGAAAACGCTTCTCCTACCGCAGTGTGGTATCCCGTTCGGTCAATAATGCAGCCATCAACGCCTGGTATGAGTGCGCCGGCGGTATCGTAGGAAAGGCCGATATCGGCTACATTACCAACTGTGCTGCCTACGGCTCAGCCGGACTGGAAGACGGAGCCTATGCCGGCGGTATTGTCGGGCTCAGTTATGGCACGGTACAGAGCTGTGTATCCCGCTGCAGACTGAACGGAACCAAATATGTCGGCGGAATCCTGGGAAACGGTTACACAGCCACCGGAAAGGACGATCAGCCGAGCATGACCTCGACGAGCTATGCGCTGGTTGAGATTGAAGGACGGCCTCAGTTCTCCGGTGCGATCTCCGGCGGCGCCGAAGGGGAATACCAGGAAAACTATTTTGTGCCGGCGGGCTTCGCCGGACTCAACAAACTCAGCGTATACGGCAAAGCGGAACCGATCCTCTTCTCCGTGTTCAACTCTGTCGTGACGCTCCCCGAAGAAAGCAAGATCTTCACCCTCAGCTTTGTCGTGGACGGTGAGACGGTGAAGAAGGTCAACTTTGAATACGGTGCGTCTTTCGGCCGGGATGTCTTCCCGGAGGTGGAGAGCCGGGACGGAGCGTATGCGGTCTGGGACCGTACGGATCTGACCGATCTGCGTTTTGACACAACGGTGACCGCAGAGTACCGACGAAGCGAAACTGCCCTGGGCAGCGAACTGACCCGTGAAAACGGACGCCCGGCTGTCTATGTCATCGGCCAGTTCCAGGAGGGCGATGCCATCAGCACAGAAGTCCTTCCGGTGGCCGAGCGGGAAGTCGACCGCTTCCGGACAGGGTGGCTTCAGACCGCCAAAGAACAGATTCTCTCAATCTTTCATGAGCCGGACTACTCCATCTGTGTGGATGTAAAGGAAAAACTGAAAATTGAAATCCCAAAGGACGGATTGCAGTCGCACACCATTCATTACATGAGCCCGGACGGCGCAACGGCAGATTATCGTCTGTATCTGACGACAGAAGACGGATATGAGCGCCTCCGCACGGAAGTTTTCGGAAGCTATTACAGTTTTGAAGCACCTGGGAGCACGCCGGAAATTACACTGGTATCCACCGTACAGTCCTGGTGGTTCCTGGCCTATCTGGCCGGCTTCCTGCTGCTTCTGGTTCTTGTGATCCGAATCCTCGTCGCCATTGTGCGAAAACTCCAAAAAGCATCTCGAAAACCGAAAAACCAGAAAGCGGAACACAGACTCCGTACCTGGATCCGGAGCCATCGAAAAGTCTTTACCATTCTCTGCATTGCCTTGGCCGTCGCAATTTTGACTGTGATGCTCCTGCTCCAGACCGGCTGGCTCCAATCCGGCTTTACGGGCTATCGGGTGCTCAAGACGCTGACCACGCAGGAGACCGATCTCCAGAGCGAGATCCTGCTGCAAATGGACGGCGAAGAAATCGAGCTTTCCAGTACGCTCCGGCAGATTTCGCAGGACGGCAATATGATCATCTGTGCGGATCAGTACGGAATTGACCTGTATATTGCCAATGGCACGCTCTATCTGGAAAATGGCAGAGCCTTCAAACTCGTCAGCAGCCAGATCGATCAGCGGAATCTGCTGCATCTGGCACTGAATGCGGTGCGAAAAGGGCATGTTGTGCGGGAAAAGGTGGATGACGTCGTCCGCTACAGCACCGAAATCGACAGCGAGACGGTGGAACAGATCCTTTCCCTCTACCTCAGTGAAGACTTTGACGCGGTGTTCAGCGGTGACCAGCTTCACGCCGAGATGGATGTTCGGGACGGGACCCTGACAGAAATCCGACTCGTCGGAGAGGGCAGCACCGAGAACGGAACCAGCTTCCGTTTTCAGGCTGATCTCCTGCCGCAGCCGCTTTCGGAGAGACCCGTCGTCCCGCAGGCTGTTCTGGATGCGATTGCTTCCGGAGGCGAAGGACGCGAGTTTATGACGGGGGATATGCTCCGCCTGTTTGCCGCGTGGTTCAAAAATGACCGGGCGGAAGCGCTGGATGCGACCATCACCGTCAGCGCAGACTGTGGCGTTCTTTCGCTGGACGACTCCTACAGCTACTTCCGCCAGAAGGTGGAAGGCAAAGACATCAGCTGCGTCGGCAGCCGCCTTTTCAGAGTGTACTTCACGGATGAAGCCTCCTGTACCTCGGACGGCAAGATTCTCACGACTGCCGAGACAAGACTGATGGATGCGGCACAGCTGATCCCGATGATGCGGGAACTGTTCCTGGAAGGTAAGTATTCCATCGAAGAGCTGGGCAGCGGTCAGCTTTACACGCTGACGGTAGAGGCGGACAAGATCAGCGGAATCGTCGAGCGTGTCATTCCGGAACTGAAAGATCTGAACATCCATTATGAGGACTGCAGGCTCAGTGCTTCTATCCGGGACGGCAGCCTGTACTCACTGGAACTCAAGTGCGGCGGCACTGTCAAGATCGTCACACGTGATGTGGACGCGAGCGCGGATGTCCTGGTCCGCTTTGTCAGCCCCAGTGACCATGTAATCCCTGCGGCAGTTGTGAACACACTGCTGCAAGGATAAAGAGCTTCTTGAACCTGTGCAGTAAAATCAGAGACCATTCATTGAAGGACGCTGCTTCATACGCAGTCTTTCTGCACCGGAGCGCGCAGAGGACGTCCCATAAACACTACCCCCTGAAGCAGAGGGAGATCAAAAGGATCTCCTCCCCGCTTCAGGGGGTCTTCTCTTCCTTGACAAGACCACGAATCTTCTGTATACTTTAGCAAATTATCACACTAAAGCACGCGGGCGGGAGGTGAAGAACGTGGCGGAGCCGAAGAATACGCTCGATCGGAAAGCGCAGGAGCTGATGGAAAAGACCGAGTCCGACAGCCGAACCAGGGCATACTCCGGGATCATGGATCATGTTGTCACGGTGATCCTGGCAGGCTTTGCCGTGTTTCAGCTCTGGGCAAATATGACGGGCAGCCTCGGCGCCGTCAGGCTGCGGGCCGCACACATCATGATTCTTCTGCCGCTGGCCTTCCTGCTCTACCCGACCTGGCGGACGGAACGAAGAAAACGCCGTTTTCCGCCGTTCTGGGATGTTGTGCTGTGCATTGCGGCAGTCTGCTGCTTCGCGTATATCCTGCGGCGCTATGATGCGCTGGCGAAAACCGGGCGGTTGAACGATACGGATGTCCGGGTGGGGATCATCTGCCTGATCGTATGCTTTGAGGCGGCGAGAC
>CAZMXF010000034.1:0-8372 GCA_964570015.1 uncultured Oscillospiraceae bacterium
GAAGAAACCGGCCTCACGCTGGATGCCTGGCGTTACTGCGGAATCGTCACCTTTGTATCCGACGAATGGGGAACGGAATACATGCATCTTTTCCATTCGGAGTGCTTTCACGGCGAACTGCGTCAGGACTGTGAAGAGGGAACACTGAAGTGGCTGCCCAAAACAGAACTGAGAAAAAAAGAGCTTTGGACGGGAGATCACATCTTTCTGGACCTGATGGAGCGGAAAGAACCCTTCTTTTCCCTGAAGCTCTGCTATCGCGGGGACACGCTGACTTCCGCTGTCCTCAACGGAAAACCCCTGTAAACCGGACAGAAGGCCTGTTCATTGGCCTTGAAGAACAGAATCTCAAATTCATCTTCTCCGGCCAAATCAGCGGAAGGTCATGTTCGCTGTGCTATTGCTCTCTGCAGAAAGACCGAGGAGCTGCTTACGGCTGCCCGAAAGGGCAGACTCCGTGACACAGGTCCTCGGTCTTTTGTTTGGCTGTATGAATGCGGACGTCAATTGACAGGCCGCTCTGTTTTTATCTGGTGGAAAGAACCTTCTTTTCAGGCGCTTCCGTTTCATGAGGCCTGATCTCTGCCTGCAGCATGTTCCGGTATGCTTCGGCGTCATTCATGTCGGCGACGGAGCTGCCCCACCAGAGTCCGTCCGTTGCCAGATCGCTCATCATTTGCAGGCCCCAGGAATTGCGTGTCTTCATGACCCGGATTCGCGAAAGCCGCTGCAGCGGGATTCGGGCAATCACGGCGGTTTCTCCTTTGATGTTCAGCCACGCTACCGTGACTTCTCCGCTGACCGGGTCGTAGTCCCTACCGATAAACACATGCTTCAGCGGGGGCGCCGCTGCGGGCCGGAGGCTGTACAGCGTTTTGGAATTTGCATCTTTGAGGTTCCCGGCGACACACCATCGCCAGTCACTGCTGTGTTTCAAACTGCACCTCCAGTTTTCCTGCTGCCTGAATGATTATTCCTTCTCTGCCGCTCTGCCATCATCTTTAATCATTCAGGTTTCGTGATGGAAGAGATACTCCTGCTTCCTTCGTTCATCCTCGGCTTCCAGTGAGGACGAATTGTGGATTCCTCCAAGAAATTCCAAATGATGCCGGAATTCATGGCGAAGAATACCGCGCAGGAGTTCCTTGGCCTCTGGCCGGCTCGCCTGCGGATGCGCACGGTTAAAAGAACCCCGGAACATGACGATTTGCCTGACACCGGAATAGACCTGGTATTGTCCCATGGTGAAGAGATCGTTGCTTCGTGCATAATCCGGAATGACCAGCGCCTCGGACACAACGACACCGCCGGAGAGCTCACGAAAGAATTCTTCCGGGAGCTCATCCAGCAATTCCGAAATGATGTTTTGGTATTCTTCAGAAGTGATCATGAACGTATTTACGACGGATTAATGGTTCAGGCAGGTGAATGATAAGGAAACAGCCGGACAAGTACGACAGAATGCATGATTTCCCGGATTCTCAGGAGTTACAGCAGCCCTGTAACCATATCGCCATGACGGGTTTCGTCATTCATGACACTTACCACATCCCGGAAGGTACATACCAGGGTTTTATACTTTTCTGCTGCTGAATACTCGCCGTTCGCAATCAGCTTATACGTCCGTACTCTCCCCAGCGTCCTGTACAGAAACGGAATGAGAATGGCTTTCGTTTTCTTCGGTTTCAGGACAGTTTTCGTGTAATTGTGGAAGACGGAAGCGTGACCGCCTTCTTCGGCGGCCAGCTGTTTAAAGACTGAGGCATCCGCCTCGCTCACAACCTCCGCCAGCTTGTTGTACATCAGAACTGCATCCACCTCACCCTGCTGTGCGCGGAGCAAGGCCTTCATGCTTCCGTCAATGATAATCTGGTCCATAATGAACAATCAATCATACAGGTGATACTGGTCTCTGACCAGTTCCCAAAGTCCTTTTTCTTTCAGTTTCTCAACGGGGACGCGAAGAGATACGGTCACGACACCCGGGGCGCGTCCGATTTCGATTGCACCTGTAATCGTAACGCGGTTCATGACCTCGGGAACCGTCATATCAAACAGATCCCCGGCCCGCTGCAGCCCGTTGTCGATGGCGAGATTCAGATTTGCTCCGGTTCCGATGATGGCGACAGGCGCAGAATCCTCAATCTCGCCCTGGTTCCACTTCTTCGCTTCTTTCTGTGCGACGGCCTTTTCGTCTGCTGAAAGAGGCCTTGCAAGATAGGGGACGTCTTCAATCCGCGGAAGAAGGACAGGTCCGTCAATGCCGAGTCCCTTCAAAACAGAAACCTGAAGAGACACCATTGCCGAAACGTCGGTGGTATGTCCGGCGATTTCTCCTTCACCCTGCATGGCGTGAACATCGCCGACATAGACACCGCCGCCGGGAACTTTAACCGGACAGATCAGGATCGCGCCGGCGCGGACTTTGTTGATGTCCATGTGTCCGTCTGTCTTGTCCTTCAGCGTTTCTTCGGTCATTGCATACTCATGCGGTGCTCCGAGAAGAAAAGCGCCAAAGTCACCGGCATTATGGGAATCCGGGAAAGGACGTTTCGGCGTGGTGCCAAGCTGGCCGATAAAGGGCCTCAGTCGGGCCACGACACCCGGCATATCATGCCCTGCGAGCGTGACAACAGGATTCTGAATGGAATTGTCAGGGGTCTGCATGTACTTACGTCCATCTCTTGCAACAGTTTCGGCAGCTTCCTTGTTCAGGGTAAGGCCGACCTGCTTGTCTTCATCGAAGGCGATGGTATAGCCGTGGGTAAAGGCAAAAGGAGAGCATGGGGCGCCGCACTTGTTGCAGCGGATCGCATCTACGCCGATGCCTTCAATATGGGTGGGGGGATTGACTGTGCCGCAGTTCGGACATACCCCGGCTACAAACCCGTCTCCGTTTGCTCTGTCAGGGAATGATTTGTCATTGCCGGAAGATGTCACATCCGAGGTAACCCGGACGGACTCAATACGGATCACAATGGCATCTCCGGGTTCTGCACCTTCAACATAGACGGGCTTGGAGACTTCGTGGCCGCCGCGTAATTCGGGGGTAATCATTGGTCCCCAGCATCCGGCCGCCGTGTTGACCACTATTCTTCCGCCGTCGCGTACAGGACCAAGCATCTTTTCATTAGGATCAAGGACTGCATTTGTAAACTCATTTACCAGGATCGTCTGTAATGCGCTCATGGTTTTCTCCTTTCACAATACTTGAGATTCACCCTTTTTCAGGGGACTGATTTCATGATAACGCGAGGCAAGAACGGTGTCAATGAAAAACAGGCAAAAAATGCCCTAAAGGGAGATGCCAAAATAACTTCAGCTGTTTCATGTGACTCTTCTGTGATTCTGTCAGTGCTATATTTCACCGGCAAAGAAAAACAGAGGCCGACAGACCTCGGATATGAAACAAAACAGGAGATTATAAAAGCTGCTCATATTGAAATAAATATTTAAGCATGATAAAATCAACATGAAATGCTTTGCGGCTCAATATTCAACAGCAGCTTCAGGAGGAAAAATAATGCAGCACAATCGTACAATGCACCAATTCAGTCTCAGGGTTCTGAGTTTTGTAATGGCATGTTTCATTCTGTTCGTCGGAACAGCGGGATTCAGCACCGCATTTGCTGAAGACGACTGGGACGACGGCGGATCCTGGGACGACGGCGGATCCTGGGACGATGGCGGATCCTGGGACGATGGCGGATCCTGGGATGACGGCGGATCCTGGGATGACGGCGTATCCTGGGACGACGGAGAATACTGGGACGACGAGGAACAGGAGGACACCTGGTCTGACGGCACCGTGAATGACGGGGATACGGAAGACTACGATTATGATTTTTACGATGTCTCCGTGGAAGGCGGGATAGGTGTTTTCAACGCCTCGAACGAAACCTATCTGCGGGAAGAAGATCCAGAGGATCGGGAACTCGACGAGGATGAATTCCGTTCTTTCTACGTGACCGTTAAGAACAACAATCCGGCGGACCAGAGGGAAGCTCCGGCTTATTTCCGCGTGGACGGCGGGATCGAACAGCCCTTCAGCGATGTAGAACAGAAAGCAGAAGGCATCACACAGTATCACGTTGACCTTGAAAAAATGGCCAATCTGACTCCGGGCCTTCACGAGGTCGAAGTCTTTGTCAATGAAGAAGAGGTCTATACGCATCGTTTTTATGTGGAGCGTGACTGGGATGAGATTATGCCCGAACCTACCGTAGAGCAGATGAACGAAACCGAGCAAGAGAAGCGTTCGCCCTATATCGTGTACTACCCGAGCTTTGACAATACGAAGGGAATCAAAGAGTATTCACTTGATCTGTCCATCGACAAAATGGACAAGGGAACCTATGTCAGTACCATTTGTGGCGGATTGGACATAGAGAAACTGAAAGCAAACGGCTTGGAACTTGAAGAGAACTTCGGCTCTCCCGGTGAAATCTATACCGGTATCCAGTGCTGGGAAAACGGCAAGACCGGCCTGATCTTTTCCGTGTGGGATGTCATCGGCACTGACGCCCAGGGCAATAAACAGGTCATCAAGGCAACGCCTCTGTATGCGGATGAAAAGGCCGTGATCAAGTCAGAGACGAGCGAAAACAGCGGCGAGGGGGACTTCCAGCAGCTCAAGATCGAATACCCGTTTGATGAACGCCATCCTTACCGCACCTTGATGCAGCTTGGTACGAATGAAGCCAACGGAAACACTACCCTGACGATGCAGGTGTGCGATCTGGTCAGCCAGGAATGGAAAAAGATCGTCACCTGGGATCTCGGATATTCGAGTGATTACATCAAGACAGACAATCTGAGCGGCTTCCTCGAAAACTACCTGACACAATACAACGGCAGCGTGCGCAGCGCGAACTTTTCCAATATCCGCGGTCTTGACTCGGCCAGCGGAGAGTGGGTGGCGGCAGATTCCGTCAAGTTTACGGTGAACAACAGCATGGGCGATCTTACGTATACCGGCAGCTACCAGTTCGGTGCGGACGAAAACTCCTACTATGCCATTACCTCCGGTGTGAATGACCTGTGCAAGCCCCAGGAAAGCGGCACGTCCTTTTCCGTGAAAAACCCCACCGCAGAAAAACCGTACTGAACCTGATCATCAGGAAGTATTTCACGTCCCCCTGTTTTCACCCGAAAGCAGGGGGATATCTTTTGATTTCCTTTTTATCTCTTTTTCTTCGTTCCTGCTGCTCAGAAAGCCTGTATCCGGTCTGCTTCTTCGGCTGAATGCAGTCGGGTGATGAGTTGGTGATTTACAAACCGGCCTGTGGTATGTTATGCTGATCAAAACACCCGGAAAAGAGGGAAATGCGTGAACCTGACAAACAGCGTGCTGTCCGCCGCATCGGAGCACCCGGTCTATGTGCCGGATCATTGCATCAACCGCCGGCAGAGGCGCTATGTCTGCAAAGCATGCAGTTCGGTCTGCTTTCGCGGGGTATTCAGCCTTAAGAGCGGAGAAAGCCTGAAGTGGGATCGCTGCGTGAACTGCGGGCTCTGCGTGTCCGCCTGTCCGTCTCGCTGTTTTTTGCCTTCACTCACGGACCGGCGCTATTATACGGATGGCCTGGATGTGAGCAGGCCTGTGTCCTTTGCCTGCAGGGACGAGGAAGAGCAGAGCGACCGCACTGTACGCTGCCTCGCCGCCGTACCCTGGGAGCTGTTGGCGATGATCGCGATTCGCACCGATCTTGTGCTCTATACCGGCGCCTGCGCCGCCTGCACCCGCGAGGGATGGGCGGAGCGTGTGGAGGAACAGCTTGCGGAGCTGCGTATCTTTCTCGGAGAGGAGCGCTGGAGCAGGCAGGTACATGTGTTGACCGAGGGACGATATGAAGCGCCCGCCGCGCCGGAGAAGCCCGGGAAGCCGGAAAGGACGCTCTCGCGCCGGGATCTCTTTGCGGGATTGAAGAAGCGCGCCGCGAAGGGGCTCTATCAGGCCGCCGCGGAGCGTCTGCCCCTGCTCGCGGAGGATGATGCGGACGGCATGCAGTACCGCCGCGCCTTGGCCGAGACAGTACTCGCAGAACAGAAGCGCATTTCCGAGTCCCCTGAACCGGGGGAAACGCCGCCGGACTACGGTGTGCGGCTGCCGCGCTTCTCTGCCGACTGCTACGGCTGCGGCATCTGCGGGAAGCTCTGCCCTCAGAAAGCAATCGGGATCGGCGAAGAGCAGGACGGTACAAGGCTGATCTATATCACACCATGGAAGTGTACAGGCTGCTCCCTTTGTTTCCATGCCTGCCCGCACGGCGGGATCACGGAGCTGCGTACGATTCGTGTGCCCAGATTGACAGAACTCGCGCTGGTGCGGGTGCCGAGCGCGTCCTGCGAACATTGCGGGGCCGCCGTTCCGCCCGAAAGTGATCCGAAGTTATGCCCGTCCTGCGCGGCGAAAAGGAAATAATAAAGAGGCCCCGCGCTTCGGAAAAGACTGTAAAACAAATGTGACGGCCTGAGCAGTGTATGCTGCTCGACCGTCACTTCTATTCTTATGTGGGTGTCGTTGATTCCCGTTTTCTTAATGATGCCTTTCCCAGTAGTCTTAATGGGTTCGGCGATTGGATTCGGCTCCCATGGGCAACACCCACTCTTTCATAGAACGCTGCCAACGCCCTGCGACTGTGTGCTGTTCTTGCGGCGTGTTTAGATACGTGTTACACAGCGCGGCCTGCGTCGTTGCCGCCACGGATGGCGAGGGCAATGTTGAAGGGATTTACGCAGTCGCCGATGGCGTAGGTCTCCTTGACGGAGATGCCGTCGAGAAGCGAGGTATTCGGCAGCATGTCAGCCGCGTTCACGATTGCGTCACAAGGAATCTCCATGTCCACGCCAGCCTCAATGGTGATAATGGCCTTGCCGTCTTTGGCTTCCTTGATGGATGCCTCCGGCCAGGAGTGAACACCCAGAGCATAGAGTGCGGTGGTCATCATACGCTTTGCGTGCTGGGACTGCTGGATGTCCAGATCGTCGGCGGTGCTGGGCGTCACAATGTTGACTTTCTTTTTATGTACCGTCAGCCAAAGGGCTGTGTCAAAGGCCTGGGCATTAGAGCCATAGACAATCACATGCTCACCCATTTCGGTGAACATGAAGTTGTCGATGCCGATAACGGGCACGCTCCCGTCGCCCGAAACTTCGATTTCGGGGCGCAGGCCGCCGGCCGCGAGGATCACGGCGTCGGGTGCCTCAGATTCAATCAGAGCCTTATCCACCTCGGTGCCGGTGATGACCTTGACGCCCGCAAGCTCCATCTGGCGGATGAGGTATTTCTTGAGATCGCCAATGTTCTCGTGCGGGCCCTTGACCATGCTGGCAAAGTCCAGCATGAAGCCGAGGGTGCCGCGCTTTTCGTAGAGAGTCACGTCATGCCCGCGCAGAGCTGCGATACGGGCAGCCTCCATACCGGCGGGGCCACCGCCGATCACCATGACCTTCTTCTTGGTCTCAGCCTCGGGAAGCTCATAGGTCGCGGGGCCGCCCTCGCGCATGACGCGCTGGGTCAGGGCGTTGACGCGGCAGTAGCAGAACATGGCGTTCATCTCGTTGGAGCCGGAATGACAGTGCAGGCAGCGCGTGCAGGGGGCGATCTCGTCGAGTCTGCCCTCGCGCAGCTTGTTGACATACTCCATATCCACCGTGAGGGGGCGGTTCATGAGCATGAAGTCGATCTTGCCGTCTTCCAGCGCCTGCTCAAAGAAGTCGGGGGCGTGGGCCGGGTCCAGGTAGGTGACACAGCCGACGGGGATCCCAAGTTCCTTGTTATAGCGTGCCGCCATCTCTATCGCCGCGCCGCAGCCGCTGGTGTCGCCGATGACAGCACCCTGGAAGGCCTGGTCAAAGTCGTACTGGGTTCCAAAACCGGTCGCGCCCTCAATGCCGTTGAGGATGAAGTACAGGTCAGCGGCAAACTGGGCAACGTGATGGCCGAGGGGTCCGATACGCAGGTGCATGGAGTCCGCGCCTGCCTTCTCAAAGAGCTTGGCCGCCGCGATGCCTTCCTCGATGGTAAAGGGCTTGGTGTGCGGGGTAGTCACGTCGGTGTCCAGGGTCATGATGGTGGGGTTATTCGCAACGTTGTCGTTTTCCTCCACGCAGTCGATGAGACACTGGATGGTCATGTCGGGCCGGTCGGCCTTGAGCTGGGTCAGAATCTCGGTGACGAAGCGGGCGCGGTTTTCAATTCCCTTTCCGCCATACTCGTCGGTACGGGTGTTGTGGAAGCGGGAGAGGAAGTGGGCGGGCATGTTGAAGCCGGCGCAGTTGAACTCAATGACCTTGAAACCGATGTCATACAGGCCTTCCGCCACCTGGACCATGCGGGCCTGTTTTGCATGAATATCGTCGATTGTCAT
>CAZMXF010000034.1:8382-14993 GCA_964570015.1 uncultured Oscillospiraceae bacterium
TGATAGCCCAGGGATGCGCCGTATTTGCCGCATTCATCGATCAGACGCTGGAGATATGCTTTCGTTTCCGCATCGTATTCTCCGCTTTCGGGAACTTCCAGGAAGTCCACGGTCTCGATAAAAATGAGTTCCAAGCCGCCCTTGGCGAGCTGTACGTAGTACTCGATGAACTCATCGCTCTTACCGGACAGATAACATGCCGAGCCCGCGGCGGACTTGACCATGCGATGACTCAGCTCCACATTGCCAATCTTGAGCGGGGAGAACAGGGTCTTGAGCTCCTTGTCCGCCGTGCGGTAATCCGTGCGCTGGGGGTTGAGGTAGGCAGCCGGGATCTTCTCAAGCGCTGCAAACTGCGCGTCGGGCTCTTTGACCGATGTTTCCGCAGCAGATGCTTGACCTGTCAGTCCACCAAGCTTGCCGATTGCCGCAACACTCAGGGCGCTGGCTGCCGCACCTTTGATAAAATCCCGTCTTGAAATTTCTTTCATGTATATGCTTCTCCTTCTTTGTGATTTGCCGAATAGGCTTATAAATAAACTATCATATATGCATAAACATGTCAAGATATGCACCCTTTTGACGAATCAGTGATTCCCGCTTTGCAGCAATTTTGCTATGAGGAATTGAACGAACTGTTGTGATTCCTGTGACGGAGGCACGACGGAAAGGTATTTCCGAAACACTGATATACCCTCCTTCTTTCTTCGGAAGGGGCTGTAAAACAGGGCGACGGCCTGAGCAGTGTATGCTGCGGGGCCGCCGCTCTTTTTGCCCTGCCGTCGCTCATTATTGTTTGTTTTCGATTCCTGTGTTATAATCAAATCTAACCTGACAATTCATATGAGTTTTTCCATAGAGCCGAAAGGCATCGGAATTTCTGTTTTGGATAAACTGGAAAGAAAAAGATAGCATTCTATTTAGGAGGCCCTCCCATGACTCCGATTATAGATAAAGCCCTGATGACCGAAGAGGACATCAAGCTCAATTACATCACGCCCGCCATCCAGAAGCAGGGCTGGAAAGACCGGATCACGATGGAGACTGCGGTCAAGGTGACCGACGGCAAGGTGAACCTGCGCGGGAATATCGCCGTCCGCGGCAACCCCAAGAAGGCGGATTACCTCCTCTACCTCTGTGCCAATAACCCGATCGCCGTGGTCGAGGCCAAGGACAACAACCACAGTGTCTCCTTCGGCTTGCAGCAGGCCATGACCTATGCTCAGATGCTGGACCTGCCCTTTGCCTACAGTTCCAACGGCGACGGCTTTGCCGAGCATGACTTCCTCACCGGCCTGGAGCGGGAGTTCGGCCTCGATGATTTCCCGACTTATGATGAGCTGGTTGCACGGTATAAGCAGGAATCCGGCTTTACCCTGCAGGAGGAGGCGGTCCTTGCCCAGCCGTATTATAGCAGCCAGAAGAGTTACCCGCCCCGCTATTACCAGCGCATCGCCATCAACCGCACCCTGGACCGGATCGCGAAAGGGGAGCAGAGGATCTTGCTCGTCATGGCCACCGGCACCGGCAAGACCTATACCGCCTTCCAGATCGTCTACCGCCTCCTGATGAGCGGCATGAAGCAGAAGATCCTCTACCTGGCGGACCGCAACAACCTGGTGGACCAGTCCATCTCCCAGGACTTTGCCCCGCTGGAGAAGGTCATTCATAAGATCAACTACGCGAAGGACAACCGTACGACCATCACCTCGCACCAGGTCTACTTCGCCCTGTATCAGCAGCTCGTCGGCGACGACGACAAGGAGCATTACAGCGAGCTTTTCGACCCGGATTTCTTCGACCTGATCATTGTGGACGAGTGCCACCGCGGCAGCGCCAAGGACGATAGCCGCTGGCGCCGCATCCTGGAGTACTTCAGCTCCGCCACCCAGATCGGCATGACCGCCACGCCGAAGGAGACCAGGTATGTCTCGAACATCAACTATTTCGGCGACCCGATCTACACCTACAGCCTGAAGGAGGGGATCGAAGACGGTTTCCTTGCCCCCTTCAAGGTGATCGGCATCAAAATGGACATCGGCGATGGCTGGCGGCCGCGCAAGGACCAGCGGGACATCTATGGCCGGCTGATCCCGGACCGTGTCTATAACAACAGCGATTATGACTATAACATCATCCTCGAAGACCGCATCAACCAGGTAGCCTTCGAGATCACGCAGTACCTGAAGGCCACGGACCGCATGGCCAAGACGATCGTCTTCTGTGCCACGGAGGATGCGGCCGAGCGGATGCGCCTGGCGCTGGTGAACCTGAACGCCGACATGGTGAAGAAGAACCCGGACTATGTGGTCCGCATCACCGGCTCTGACGACTACGGCAAGAGCAAGCTGGACTACTTCATTTCCGTCTCGTCCAAATACCCGGTCATCGCCACGACATCCAAGCTCCTCTCCACCGGCACCGACTGCAAGATGACCAAGCTCATCGTCCTGGACCAGATGATCGGCTCCATGACCGAGTTCAAGCAGATCATCGGCCGCGGCACCCGCCTGCGCGAGCGGGAAGGGAAGCTCTCTTTCACCGTCATGGACTTCCGAAACGTGACCCGGCTCTTCGCCGATCCCGATTGGGACGGCCCCATCGAGATGGATGAGAACTTCACGCCCCATAACCCGGTCATATACGATCCTCCCACGCCGCCGGGCCCGCCGGTGAACCCGGAGAAAAAGCCATATGTCAATGCCGAGGGCTGCCCGGTCATGGTGCTGCTGAAGGAGGTCTCCATTTATGACACCGACGGCAGGCTCCTGAAAAAGGAGAACATCATCGACTATACGAAAGAGAATGTGGTCGGCGAGTATGCCTCCCTGGAGAATTTCATTCGCCGCTGGTCCGCTTCCGACAAGAAGGAAGAGATCCGCTCCCTGCTGCAGAACCGCGGGATCGATCTCGAAGCCCTGAAAGAGGAGCAGGGGATGGCGGATGTGGATGATTTTGATTTCATCTGCCATGTCGCCTTTGACAAGAAGCCCCTGACCCGCAGGGAACGCGCCAACAACGTGAAGAAGAGGGACTTCTTCGCCAAGTACGGCGATGCCGCGCGTGAGGTGCTGGAGGCCCTGCTGGATCGGTACATGAACTACGGCATCTACGAAGTGGAAAAGACCGAGATCCTGAAACTCGATCCCTTCCTGAAGATGGGCAAGCCCGCGAAGATCGCGTCTTACTTCGGCGGGCGTGATGGCTACCTGAAAGCCGTGCAGGAACTGGAAGACGCGATCTATATGGACGAGGTAGGATAAAATGAAAGGCTCTGAAGCGAAACTTGTGTCATATATGCAGGGATCAGATAAACGTTTTATCATCCCTGTGTACCAACGCAACTATGATTGGCGGATAGAAAACTGTAAACAGCTTTACGATGACCTGATTGCCATTGTACGGAAAGAGCGTTCCAGCCACTTCTTTGGTAGTATCGTATCCGTTCATAGCGACGGGGAATTCAATGAGTATTTGATAATTGATGGTCAGCAGCGGCTCACTACGATTTCATTGCTGATGCTCGCCATGTATAATCTGATGAAAGCGGGGATTGTTACCCCGCTGCAGTCCAATCTTGCAGATAAGATCTATAAAACTTACCTGATAGACGAATGGCAGGAAGAAGATACAAGGATAAAGCTCAAGCCGGTTAAAAACGATAGCGCTGCGTTCGGCCTGTTGTTTAAAGATGCTGACGAATACATTCAGGGTTCAAATCTGACAGTAAATTATAACTATTTCTACTCCCGCATTCAAAAAGAAGAGATCAGCATTGACGAACTGTATTCTGCGATTACCAAGCTGGAAATAATCAATATTACTCTAAATAAAGATGATAATCCTCAGCTGATTTTTGAAAGCCTTAACTCCACTGGCCTTGCTCTGAGTGAAGGTGACAAGATCAGAAATTTCATCTTGATGGGTTTGCCCACGAAAGAGCAAAATGAATATTACGAAAAATACTGGAATAAGATAGAGGTATGCACGAATTATGATGTAAGTATGTTCATGAGGGATTATCTGAGTGTAAAACAGCAGGCAATCCCGTCCATGAATAGGGTCTATGTAACCTTCAAGGCGTATGTAGAGGAAAATAAGCTCGAAACGGAATTACTGCTCAAAGATTTGCTCGATTACGCAAAATGGTATGAGATCCTGTTAAAGGGAAAAACTGCGGATAAAAAACTGAATGCCTGTATTTACCGACTGAATCGATTGGAAACCACCATTACCAGGCCGTTTTTCCTCGAAGTGTTGCGTATGATGTCAAAAGGCTCTCCTGTTTTTTCCATGCAGGATGCCAGAGAGATTTTCCTTCTGACGGAGAATTATCTCTTCCGAAGAAACATCTGTGATTTGCCCACGAATGCATTGAACAAGATCTTTCTCATGCTTCATAGAGAAATTATCCGGTATGACGGAACTGAAGCGGACTATTTGGAGAAATTCAAATATGCGTTGCTTTCCAAACAGGAGAGAGGCCGGTTTCCGAATGATGATGAGTTTGCGGAATCAATGGGCTCCCGCCAGATCTATCTGATGAACATAAAAAACAAAGCGTATATACTGGAACGCTTTGAAAACTACGGTATTGATGAAGATAAAGATATCTATCGGCATCTTGATGAAGGGACCTATTCGATAGAACACATCATGCCGCAGCATTTAACGCCGCAGTGGGTCAGTGCGCTTGGCGATGATTATGAAGACATCCATGAAACTTGGCTTCATCGGCTGGCGAATCTCACCCTCACGGCTTATAATTCTAAATATAGCAATAACACTTTTACTGATAAGCGCGATATGGAAAAGGGCTTTCGTCAGAGTGGGCTGAGATTGAATGCTTGGATCGCGAATCAGGAGAAGTGGACGTTGGACGAACTGGAAAAACGCTGCGGGATGCTGGTCTCCCGTTCGTTGAATATCTGGCCCATGCCAGTCTCATCCTATCAGCCAGCGGAAAAGCAGCTTGATTCTTATACTCTTGAAGACGATGTGGATCTCAGCGGACGGGAAATTGTTCGTTTTGGATATAGGAATACAGAGCAGCCTGTTGATAGTTGGATTACGATGATGGCACAGGTTTTGAAAATCCTTCATGCCGAAGATAAGTCGGTACTTGCTCGCCTTGCTCATACAGACAATCCGGATGATGAACTGAATGATTACATCAGTGATAATCCTGATGATCTGCGTGGCGCACTGGAAATCGATCAGAATATCTATTTGGAGCGGAACACTAGTACAAGTACAAAGCTATCAGTGCTCAAGAAATTCTTCAAAGCATACGAACAAAACCCGGGTGAACTGATTTTCTATTTGAAGGATCAGAATAAGGATCAAGACGAGGAAGAAGCCGGTACAAGGTATGAGATTCGCCGCAGGTATTGGGCTTATGCGCTGGAGTTTATCAAAGCGGCTCATGGCCCGGAAGGATCTTTCAGAAACGTAACGACAAGTAAACAATATTGGATCAGCGGCGCGATTGGAATTAGTGCCTTCAGTATTATTTGCGAAGCAAAAATGAACAAGGCTGCGATTGAACTGGTACTTGGTAAATCAAATCGGGATCTGAATAAGTCGGCATTTGACTATCTCTATGCCAGAAAAGAAGAAATTGAATCTCAAATGGGGATCCCCTTGAACTGGTGGCGATTCGAAGGTAAATCTTCTTATGTTGATTATAATATAGACGGCATAGGCATCAACGATGAGACCAGTTGGACGAAAATGGCAAAGTTCCATGCCGAATGGAGTAAGAAGTTTTACGATGTGCTTGTTCCCTTACTGCAGCAGTGGAACGAGACGAGGTAAGAAAATGAGTAATCTTTCCGGATTTGTAAAAAGACTGCGGGACATCATGCGCAACGACGCCGGCATCAACGGCGACGCCCAGCGCCTGGAACAGATCGCCTGGATGCTGTTCCTGAAGGTCTATGACGCGAAAGAGCAGGACTGGGAGTTTGAAGAGGACGATTATGTCTCCATCATCCCGGATGCCTGCCGCTGGAGCACCTGGGCCCATGATCCCACGGGGAAGGGCATGACCGGCGACGCGCTCCTGGACTTCGTGAACAATACCCTCTTCCCGACGCTGAAACGCCTGCCGGTGGATGCGACTACGCCGATCCGCAAGGCGATCGTCCAGTCCACCTTCTCCGACGCCAACAACTATATGAAGGACGGTGTTCTCCTCCGCCAGGTGATCAATGTCATCGACGAGCTGGATCTCTCCGACTATGAGGAGAGCCATGCCTTTGGCGAGATCTACGAGGCCATCCTGAAAGAGCTGCAGAGCGCTGGTTCCGCCGGTGAGTTCTATACGCCCCGTGCCGTGACCGACTTCATGGCCATGATGATCCGCCCACAGATCGGGGAGAAGATGGCGGACTTTGCCTGCGGCACCGGCGGTTTCCTCACGAGCTGGCTGAAGGAGCTGGAGAAGAACGTCGAGACCACCGAGGATCGCGAGGCTTTCGGCAGCTCCATCTACGGCATCGAGAAGAAGCAGTTCCCGTACATGCTCTGCATCACCAACATGCTGCTGCATGATCTGGACGTGCCCCGGGTATTCCACGACAACAGCCTGCTCCGGGACGTGCTGGACT
>CAZMXF010000035.1:0-14825 GCA_964570015.1 uncultured Oscillospiraceae bacterium
ACACTGCTTGCAGCGCATTTGTCGTTGATCGCACAATTCCC
The DNA here is from genome assembly GCA_964570015.1 of uncultured Oscillospiraceae bacterium. GTDB lineage: Bacteria > Bacillota > Clostridia > Oscillospirales > Oscillospiraceae > Limivicinus. The sequence continues at coordinate 42 of CAZMXF010000035.1, forward strand.
GGATTCCGTCGCTTCCTAAGAAGCCTCGGACTTCAGTCCGGGGAGTATGTCACAAAGAATCCAGGAACTTTTTTACAGAACGGGACATCTCTCTGGAAAAGTCTGAGTGATACTTGCGTTCGCAGAATGCCTTCATCCAATCATCAAATCCCTGTGTTCCGCATCTGTCACAAAACATCTCCCTGAGTTCTTCCGGAGAATGCTCATGATAGGAATTCTCACGAACAATATACTTCAGATCGACGCGCTGAGGCTTCTCTCTGGTTTTCTGCTGGTCTGTGGGATAGCCAAAGACGACCATAGCCGCTGGGAATACATACTCCGGAAGCCCAAGAATCTCCTGCTGGGTTTCGATATTCTCCATGATGTCCCCAATATAACAGGACCCAATTCCAAGTGAATCGGCAGCTACAACCGCATTCTGTGCAGCTATATTGGCATCACACACGGCGAGCATCAGGTCGCCGACATCAGGTCGCCGGGGATTACACTCAGCTTCCTGGAACGCGTGATACCACTTCAGGCAGTCCGCACAGAAAACCAGTACAAGATCTGCCTTTTCGATAAATGGCTGATTGTCACAGGAAATACTCAGGCGATGCTTTTTCTCCTGATCGGTAATACGCAGAATTGTATAGAGCTGCTGGTTTCCAGGTGAAGGAGCCTGTGTCGCGGCAGTAAGGATTGTCTGAACATCCTCCTCTGGTATTTTCTTTCCGATGTATGCCCGGACAGATTTCCGATCATATAGAGATTGTATTATGGGATTCATATCTTACTCCCCCTATGAGCTCTTTTAAACATTTGGAAAAGAAGAGATATTTCGCCTGTTCTCTATGATTACAGTTCTTTCAGATTCCCGAAGTACCATCCGGAAACACCGTTATGCTTAGCAAGTACACCCCGGCTTGTGCGTTCCACAATGTGAAGCACATCCCCCGGCTTTATCGGCAGAACATAGTCTGTCGAGTCTTTGCACCCGGTAATCTCCTCTTCAGTGAAAAGGTTCTTTGTCAGGATATCCATCTCATAGCCGGTGCGTAAATGGCGGCATCTCGAGAATTCCGGTCCACGTTCCAACACGCGGACTTCGCTGTCTCCCCACCTTATATAATATGAATGATCACTTTCCTTCTGCTCATCCAGTGCGGTGGCTGTCGGGAAAGCATCATAGGAAACATAAGAAAAATCTTCACTCCGGATATCAGGGATGATCAGGCAGTTGAGCTGACCGTCATCCTTCAGGCTGCATCCACCGTCAATACTGATTATCTTCCGTTCCCTGTCGATGATAGGATTGGCGTTTTCTATCTCTTCACCATACTGCATGACCGGCCAGTGGCCTACGACCAGCCAGCGGTCAAAGCTTCTATCCGTCTTTAAGAGTTCATCCACCCGATCCAGTTCTGTCGGGCTGTGCTCTTCCAAAGGCTTTCCGGGAGTCATTCCGGCATGGGCAAATATGAAGTTTCCGGCGTCTATGGCATGGGGAATGTTTGCAAGAAACGTCCAGATCTCCGGATATGTTCTCCGGAACAGTTCCCGGAGAGGACGAAAATCCTTCAGTTTCATCGGATCATAACCCTGCTCCACGCACAAATCCCATATCAGACTATATTTCTTATACTGTATATATTTAATAATGTAGTCACATATTTCATCACGGAAGTCCGGCTGATACATGTCGGCCCAGTCATCGCAGTTGCCGCAGACGAGATGTACGTTCTCCTTCGCCGACATTTCCATCAGCAGGCGCAGCGTCTTCAGGCTCTCCTTTCCTTTTTCCAGGAAATCACCATTAAGGATCAGCACATCCTGGTCGGAAAACTCCGCGAGTTTCAGAACACCTTCAAAGTATGGTATATTCGCATGAATGTCAGAGATGACTAGGATCCTCCGTCCGGGTTCAATATTTAGTTTCTTGATTCTTGCTCTGCGATTCACCGGGGCTCTGTTGTCATAGCTCATAACATATTACTATCAGAAAAGATCTGAATGTGTGCCTGTTCGAAACAGGAACAGTTCCAATTCTTCCTTCTCGATCCGGTATACCAAAAGCCAGTCAGGCTGTACATGGCATTCTCTAAACCCGGCGTAATCTCCTGTGAGGTCATGGTCTCGATATTGTGCTCCCAGTTTTTCGCCATATGCCAGTGTATTTACGACCGTTCTAAGTAGTTCGAGATTTAGTCCTCGCTTTTGTGCAAGCTTGAGGTCTTTCCTGAAACGGTTCGACAGGACAATTTTAAGCATCCGCTAAGACCTCATTCAAAGCATCATCAAAAGAATCATACCGTTTATATGCTTTCGGGTTTCTTTTCATCTGTTCATATTCTGCAAGCGCAGCGCGAGTTTCTGAATTTGGAACAGCCCTTTTCACTTCGAAAGGTAACCCGTCATGACTGACGGCACTCTTTAAAAACATAACAATAGCGGTGGACATGTTCATTCCAAGGTCAGAAAACAATGATTCTGCTTGTGACTTCAGTTCACTATCGACTCTTACATTAATATTAGTGGTGGCCATTGACATCCACTCCTTTCCTTTTAACTGTTCTCATAATACATCACATCACAAGAGCTGTCAATACAATGTTTTACATTGTAAAGCGTTGTATTGATAATAGTTTTTTCTCAGGTGTAACAATACAGGAACTGATTGTTTAGTCAACGCCTTCTTCTGAGTGATGCTTCTTAATGAAATACTCGATGATGTTTTTCCCAAATAGTATAATAATAAATGAAGGAAGAACATTTACCGCAAAAGCCAGAATGCTGCTCAGACTCAAATCCGGCCTTTCTAAAGGATTTGCTTCCAGTATTCTTATGAGCTCCCGGATATACCTGAAGGATACCGGCAGTTTCAAGAAACAGCCTATCGCCAGAACACCCATACATAAAGAGTAGAACAGTGAAAAGATCATTATAGCTGTCTGGTTCTTTGTCCACAGACGAATGGGTTTTTTCTCTTTCAGCAATTTAATGGCGTCATGAAATGGGTCAGTGGATGCCAGCAGATCGCATAGCAGAAAATAGCCGTCTGATTTAGTAAAAGGGAGAAGATTCGCTATTGCCATCAGAGCTGACAGATAGCATGCAAAAGCGATGCTTTCGGACTGAATCCAGTGGTTAAGGGCAGTCAGAATGATGATTGCTGTCATCTGGAAATATATTCCTCCTATGTCCACCAATGCTCTTTGCCTGTTTGTCAGGAGGTTTGCCCGGCTTACATCTACATAAAAAGACGGAAAGACAATATAGAAACCTACTCCGAATTCCCCTGCAGAATACCCGCAGTGTTTCAGAGCCATAACATGTCCCGTTTCATGGATCAAGGAGGTTCCTATGATAATCACAAACACATACAGGAACTGAGCCGGTCCAAAATCTCTCAGATAACCGACAGCCTTAAAAAAGTACCCAGAATTCAGCACTTTCGACAGCCACAGGGTCAAAAACAGAAAAATGGTTATGATTACGCCTTTGCAAAAGATAAAAGGACAAGAAGGCAGCCGGCCTATCTTTTCCGAACTCAGTACTGTTCTTTTGCCCCACATGTCGGTCAGGCCTCTTGTCTCCTGCTTTTTCTGCCCCTCGAACAGCTTCTGCGAATCCAGATAGTCGATCAGCGCGTTCAATTCCGCTTCATCGATGGCAGTGTTCTGCGCTTTCAGCTTGTCCATGATCTCTTTCTCCTCAGCCCCTCGCTGTATCATAGACAGAATGATATAGGTCTCGGGAGACAGCTCATAATAGCTGCTCCCATCCTGAAGTACGTAATGGGATTGGTTTCCCTTCTCTGTTTTGTGCAGCACAACACCGTTCTTCAGTTTTCTCATTATCAGTATCACTCGCTTTCTTCTGTGTAATATTAAGCACTCCCTACGGTTTCAGCCTCAGGGAGTGCCAGTCTTGTTTTGCAGGAATAGTAGCAGTTATGGTTATTCTTCGGAAATAGTATTATGGGTTATTGAACTGTGCTTGGCTTTTTCCTGCAGATCGTGTGCAATTCTCGCGAACACTTTCAGTGAGCACTGATTATTGAAATTGCAGCCGCTGCAGTCCGGACAGGAAGCGGAGTGCCCTTCCGCCCGTTTTTTCACATGCTCACGATACCTTCTGGAACCGGACACATATTTCGTCAGCTCCATCGGATCGGTAAATACCTTATCCAGACTGCATCCGGGCGGGATCCAGTGTGAAACCGGCACAGCATTTACTTCATTAATCTGATAATAGCTGATAATTACTGATCTCAGCTCCTCAAGTGTTTTCTCATCCGCGTCGAGTATGTTGATAATTTCCGTGATTCTGTTCTCGAACCGGTATTCCAACCTGATCTGCTCAAGCCTGTTATTGCCAAACGAATTGTAATCGACTTCGGACAGTCCCGGTATCAGGAGGAAGAAGCTCGGAAATCCCAGAATGGAATTGTCCCGGATATAAACGGTCCTTCCAAGCTTCTCGGCAACTCCGATCATGTATTCCAGATCATCTTCATTCGACCGGGTAACAGGGTGATCAAAGCCTTTGAATGTCCCGGACAGAGTCCCGTGCATATTGGATGGCCACAAACCGATCCCCATGTTGCTGATATCCTGGAAGTTGGCAAGGAACTTCTTCATTTCACCCTCGGCCATCTGCGGAGAGTAATCTTTGCAGGGTTTCTTGGTGAACTTTCTCTCCAGATCCTCTTCATTGCACTGAAACAGCTCTGTCAGGCAGCGTTCAAGAGCTGTAATCGGCGAGGGATCGGCACCGATCCGGAATGCCGTGGCACCGTCATCCGGTCTGGTAAGCCGGAGCCCGATCACAGGCAGTCCCTTTCCCATGGACAGGTCCAGAATATCATATTGGAAATCGAAGCCCTCCAGAATGGTGAGTTTTCTGTAGATCTCCTCTTTCTCAAACAGTTCTTTCGGGATACGCGGAATAACCGGGTTATCCCGGAAGATCAGAAACTGTGCGTATCTTTCATATATTTCCGACAGCCCCTGGATGATTGCCTCCGCTCTGGTATTGCCGGCGCACATTCCGTTGGAGCCCGTGAACATGATGACAAAATACACCGGGAGCAGTACCGTTTTATCTGTTCTGACATCCATGAAAGGAGCAAACAGTGCCTTTTTGCCTTCAAAAATGTCATCCAGAAACGCTCCGACCATATTTTGCGGAATGGAGAGCATTGTTGCAAGTACTTCTCTGCACTCATCTGAAATCTCGTCAGCTTTCATCCATACTTCATCCGGGGCATACAGATAGCTGAGTGCGCAGCCGCAGCTTTCCCTTTCCTGCTTTTCCTCAGTCGTGAGGGTACTTTCTTCTCCGCAATAGACTAAAGTATTTACCGGTCTAGGGATCAGAATCCCGTTCTGGAGACGCTCCATGAATTCCGCATATCCGCTGGCCATTGCGTAGCGCATTGTCATGCCCTTGCCGCTGGCTCCGATATCGTACCTGTACAGCCTGTCATCTCCGAAGGTGATCCTGCTGCAGAACACGCCGGGGTTCTCATAACAGAATCCGCCTTCCGTCGTCTCGATATTGACTTCGGTCAGCTTCTCTCTGATCGTATTGATCGTATCGAAGGGTTCCTTCTCTTTATATTTCTTATGCCGTTCCGGAATGGTCATCAGGCAATTTCTCCTCTCTTCTTGTTCCCCGCTGTCCTGGATACAAAGGTCTTCTGCTTCTCCTGGATCCCCTTCATCTTTTTTCCGACTGCCAGCAGACAGCATCCGCCTTTGCTGTTGCAGCGATCACAGTTATTCTGACAGCAGTTGGGGTATTCCTTATCGCTGAAGAATTCTGACGGGTCCTTCCCGCTGTCAAGATACCCGCTCAGGACAGCGTCGATGCCTGCCTCTTCATTGAAGCTTTCCGGGAAGGTAGTTCCCGGAGGAGCCATAAAGCCGAGTCCGATTTCATCCGTCTTCTTATAGGACATCTGCTCCTTCCAGATTTCCGCAAATGCCGCCACCTCTTCTCTGGTCGCCGACGGCAGTCTGCTGATCGTAACCGCGTGGTTATAGATCTTGCATTGGGCTGCCAGGTCGAAATTGCTCTTCAGATCCACAAGGAACAGATCGGATATACCGGGAAGTATAATTTTAAAGGCCGGGAAACCAAGGAAGGAGTTGTTCTGCATCAGAATGTGGCCGCAGATCGATTTCCCGACTTCAATCATATAGTCAAAATCGGAATCATTATCTGTACTGTCCGGGTGCGAAAAGCCTTGAAATACAGCTCCTGAATTCACAAGCAGTGTTTTCGGGGGCAGGCCGGTACCGTTCACGAAGTATTTGGCTCGTTCCTTTCTCCAGAAAAGCCACTTTTCTTCATCGCTCTTATCCGGGACCTCGTTTTTCAGCGCCTCACGATAATCATGGAAACGGATATCCAGCTTCTCGGGAGAAATCTGATACAGCTCCGTAATGCACCTTTCGAGCGCGGTGATCGGAGACGGATCCGAGCCTACATGCACCGCAATAGTTCTGCCGCCGTCTTTCCATACTCGCAGACCGACCACCGGCAGCCCGATGCCCATCGACATATCCAGGATCTCGTAAGTGATACCGGTAGCCTGCATATCCCTAAGCATATCTGCGACGAGCGTTCCATCAAAGTAGCGATCTTCAATTACAGGGATCTCTACATCTGGATTGTCATACGCAATCTTGATGGCGTAACGCTCATAGATTTCTGCAAGGCCCTGGATTGCGGCCTCCTTCTCTGTGTTGCCTGCGCACATCCCGTTGCTGGCATACGCGAGATACATCAGTACTTCCGGAAGATAGCAGGTTTTATCCGTTACCAGGTCATAGTATGGTGTGCAGAGGATTTCTTTGTCCTCATAAGCGATCTGAAGCAGCTGCAGAAGCTCCTCCCTGTCCACTTTCAAGACAGCCTTCAGCACCTCCTCCGCACCATCCAGCAGCTCGTCCATTGTAAGCCATTGCTCATCCGGGAAGTAAAAGTACTCCAGATCCGCGTCATTCGCCTTCAGCCACTCTTTCCAGGTCTCCGGAAGCGCTGAGTGGCTGCCGCAGTAAAGGTAGTTTCTTACGCTTTGGGGCAGAAGCAGTCCGTTCTGGAGCCTTTCCATCATCTCACCGTAAGCGCTGGCGAGTGCATACTGGAAGGTCATCCCCTTTCCGTTCGTCCCCAGATTCATTTCATTCATGTCTTCGTCGCCCAGCCAGACACGGAAAGTGGTCAAAACAGGCTTTTCGAACCTGGTCTGGTGCTCCACCGTGAACAGGTCGCAATCCTGTAGGATCCTTCTTGCCCGGTTCACAGTTTCCATGGGCGGCAGAGCTTTATATCTCTTTTGCCGGGTCAGTGTTTTCATATAATTCAATCTCCATAATCATACTTTTACATAAAGGCGCGTGATCAAGCACGCGCCTTTACGTTTGCGGGGTTAAGTTTTAGTAGGGACGGCGAGCATAAACTGCCCAGGCGTACGCCTGGTAAAACTTCTCCTCATTACGTCCCATCATGGGAGTCATCTTCAGATTACGCATTGTTTTCCCCCCTTCCTTTCGCACAGGAAGTGCTTGATGTAAACAAATTCTATATTCACTTTGGAGAAATGTCAAAATTTGAGGCTGAAAGAGAAAAAAGCTCATCCGCATTTCAGGTTTGCGGATGAGCAGCGAGAATCAAATCAGCTTCAAAAGCCACTGTGTAATATATATGGCTCCTCCGGAGAGGATCGCGTGCCGTATGAACCAGTGGATTTTCCATGATTCTACTTTGTTTTGAGAAATCAGATCTCCGATTGTTGATACAAAAGTGAAGAGAGTCAGGAGTCCCGAACGGAATATAATCATCCCCATTTCAGCAAAAAGCATCCCCGCGATAACGAATGATCCCTGAACAGCCTCCCTTGCAAGAGATGAGATATCTATCATCGTTGTTCCCTTCTTTCTGTGATGTATTCTAATTTGACACAATGCCGCCCTGCCTGATTCAGGCTGATAACATGCTGATTATTGCAAATCATATATGATAAAAAACAGGTTATTTCTCCTTTTCATAAAGAAGACATAACCTGCTAAATACATAATTCCAATAATTTTTACCTATCATATACCATATCTCAGGTTTGTCAAATTCTGGCATACTCTCTCAGATTTCTGTCAGGTTAAGCTGTCAGCAAGCTCGGGAGTATTATTCATTTAACTTCTCAGGTGTCATAAATTGTAAAGCAACCAATACAAATTGAGAAAGCGGCAGCAGGGCTCGCTCCCCTGTCCGCTTACTCTATTGCCTGCAAGCAAAAAACATTATTTCGTCAGCTGATGTGACCTGATCAGTTAGTATCCACTTCCTTACCGTAACCATTTTTCACTTTTTGTATCCTGACTTTTATCGCCATTTCTCGCTACCCGGAGTATAATGCCAGGCAATGCACCCAAGATGTTGTGTCTTTTCTCCGTTTCTGTTCTTCTGCTGATAGAATAAAGGACCATTTCAGCATTAAAACAGGGCTTTTGGATTGACTGAGCATATGAGAGCAAAGGAGTTCTTTGAGATGGAACAGGAAAATAGCGCACTTACCAAATGGCTCGAACGACGGCAAAAGAGCGAGACGGAACCTGACGATGATTTCCTGAACATGCTCGCAGAATTGTTCCGCGGCCAGCAATAAGACAACCGAGCCGCCCGGTACTTCGGAACATCGATTCAAGTACCGATCATGTATGTAGCAAACCACATAGAAAGAAAGCGATATTATGTTAACCTGTAAACTATGTAACACCAGACTTGGAAAGAAGCATCTTCGCCGTGACGGTTCCATGCTCTGCCCAGAATGCGGGCAGATCTACTGGAAAGCAGCGGTTGATGCGGCACTCTCCTCTTCAAACAGCATTTCATATGCAGAGGAAGTCAAGGCGAAATATAGCATCGAAAGCAGACGAAGTGTAGACTGGATCCGGGCACAGGTGGCTTGATGAGCCGTCTATAACCGAACTAAAGTGTTATATATTATATCAGCAGGTCATAAAGGCCTGCTGATACTTTTTCCCGTTCTGCAAATGCTGTTTTCCTCAACTGTGGAAAATGACGGATTTATTAGGCTTTACCGAGACAGATTTCTGCTTGCGTTCTGTTCCACGCTCCTGTAAACTTAATTCATTACCGCTTTACGGAGATAGCAACTATGACCAATATTGATCTTCTTGATAAATATGCTGACTACTTATACAATCGCTCATACCTTGTCCCTAACAGCATATACGCCTATATGGGAGATGCCCGTAAATACATAGATTATCTCGGCGATGCCCCTGCGGTCGAAGCAACAGAGGAGACAATCGTTAAGCTGATTCAGTCAATGGTCAGCCAAGGACGGTCAAATTCCTCCATTCAACGGGCAGTTGTAGGCGTGCGCAGCTTCTACAAGTTCTTAAAGATTGAAAGTCTGATCGAAAATAATCCGGTCAAGGATTTCACGACAGCAAAAGTAAATGAGCTGATTGCAGAATGATACTATTACGAAGGGTTCTGTTCTACCTCATTGGTCAGATTATCCTTGCGATTGGGCTGACACTGAGCACAAAGGTGAATCTGGGTGTTTCCCCTATTCTTTCCATCGCCTACTGCGCCTCAGTGATCACTGGCCGGGCTATCGGTGACACATCTCTTATCGTATATATTATATGTATTATAGCTGAGATCATACTGCACGCCAGGCAGTATATGCAGCCGGAGCAAAGGAAAAAGGTCTTTATTCTGGATCTTCTTCAGCTGCCGCTAAGTCTGGTATTCACCAGGGTCATGAATCTCTTTGCCAGATTCATTTCAACCCCGTCCGGTACGCTGTTCCTTAGAATTCCCCTGCTGATTCTTGCCATTGTTTGTGTTGGAGTCGGAGCCGCCATGACGCTCGATATGAGGCTCATTGCCAATCCCGCGGATGGCATTGTCCAGGTCATTTCGGATGTCAGCGATCTGAAACTCGGACTCACTAAGAACATCGTTGACATATCCTGCGTCATCCTGACGGCTATTGCGTCCTTCATTCTTGCCCACCGCATTATCGGGATCCATGTCGGCACACTCCTGGCTATGTTTGGCACCGGCAGAGTAATCGCGGTCTTCAATAGGATCATGTACAAACATGTCAAATGGCTCATGAGCCACGATTCATAACATATAAAAAGGAGCCGAATCATCGGCTCCTTACTTTTATCACTCCCATAGGCATTAGGGATTCGTGGTATATCAATAATGGCAGATCAGCAACGACTTAAGAGATCAGGTAACGAATAGAGGAAGCCGCTGCATTCTCTTAAGCTTGCTTTCCGAAAATGTCAAGACTTGATTTTCCTTTTCAGCTTCGGTATAATCCGACACCGTACGCTATAAACAGGAGGATCATCATGTTTGCAGTCATTAAGAAAACTGACCCCATCGTCATTCTGAGGACCTGTAACACAAAGGAAACCGCTTTGATCGCCGCTCAATTAGAGAAAGATAAAGCAGAAGCGAGTGAGCGAGGAATCATCACAGCTGTTGCGATGGACGACGGCGGCTACGAAGACATCCTGTTCTAATTCTGGAGGTATAAATGAACAAGAAGGAAATTAGCGAACTGAGCCGGAGATTTAAGCCGGAAAAAGCCAATATTGGAAGAATCTACGGCTGCTATGTAAACAGCAGCAAGGAAGTCATCTCCTATATTGATGAGTCCGTGGCACTGATGCCCCAGGAAGAAGCTCAGCAGTATCTGGCTATTCTCAAGAAAACTCTGTCTGGGTCCCTCGGGCGGAACCTTACCGATATAGTCTTCTCTACAGAGCAGGTTGCCGTAAGTGAAGAGCACAAGCTCTTGATGGAGCTAAGAGATGATAGGGCTGATGCACGTCAAAGCTTTTTCCAGAAAGTAATTGACAGCCTTGATATGGGTGACAACAACTATCTGATTCTCTGCGCCAATGACGTCTATGATGTTCCCTATCGTGGACACGGTGACGTGGATAAGTCTGCCCAGGAATATGCTTCCGGAGAATCCGATCAGGTCTACCGTTATTTTGTCTGTGCTGTCTGTCCGGTCAAGGACGGGAAACTGGAGCTTGGCTACTTTGTAGGAGAAAATGAGTTCCATAACTGCCTTGCAAAGCAGATTGTCGGCGCTCCGGAACTCGGTTTCCTCTTCCCCGCTTTTGATAACAGGACAACAAATATCTACAACGCCCTGTTTTACTCTAGGAAACCGGATGAAATGCATTACGAGTTCATTGAGGGAATCTTCCATACGGATCTTGCCATGACGCCTGCTGAGCAGCGTGAAGCATTTGAGTCCATCCTCTCCGATTCTGTTGACTGCAGCATGGACATTATCCGTTCCGTTCATGAGCAGCTGTCGGCTAAAGTCGCAGAGCATGCTGAGAGCAAGGATGAGGAGCCACTTACAGTCTCCTGTGGAGAAATCATTTCCATACTAGCGGATTGTGGCGTGAATGAGGAACAGCTTTCTGCGTTTCAGAAGAGCTTTACGGAACGTTTCGGGAAGGTGTTGCTTAATCCCGAGAACATTGTAGATACCAGACATTTTGAGGTAAAAGCAGGAGACGTCACGATCACAGTGTCGCCGGAGCAGAGCTTCCTGATCGAGACTCGGGAAGTCAATGGCAGGAAATATATCATGATACCGGCAGATGGTGGAGCGGAGCTCAATGGCTTTGCGGTAAAGGTTTGAGAGCCTGCTCTGTTACCTCTTCTGTATAATATAAAGGAGCCAGATTAATCCGGCTCCTTATTTTTCACTTCTCCCAAAGATATACGGGAATCGTGGTATATAAATTGTGGCAGACAACCTTGAGTTCATTTTTACCCTTGGGCTGCAGTACTGTTACTGTGCATTTCATGCCGTCATCGCTTACTTCCAGAGAAACTGCATCAGGATTGCTGAAAGACCATTCTACAGGAAGGTTCAGCCCTTTTGGCTCCAAGTCAAGATATATCTCAACCGGCTTGTCCCCAACATACAATGTGATTCCGTCAGCATCCAGCTGCCTTCCATAGGCATACATTCTGATGGCTGTGAGCTCAGGCGTTGGATCAGGCGTGGGTTCAGCGGCGGTTTGTACGGGAACGGGATCCGATGCCGGTTGTGCTGTCGGTTCGACTTGATCCTTTTTGGGTGATGACAAAACCATTACCAGGACTCCGACAATCACAGCTGCAACCAGCAGAATCGCCCCGATTATTGCAGGCTTCAACATTTGATTTGTTTCTTTGCGCTCCATGTGAGTGTCCTCCTGTATGAGATGGTGAGAGTATCTTATCACAGTGGTTTTTAACTCTCAATCCCCTGCGATTCTTAAAAAATATTAAGGCAAGAATACCGTAGATTTTCGGTCTGCTACAGAGCATAACATGGTAATAATAGAAAAGGAATTAAGATATTTCACTTTATTGGGCTTTCCTTTATACCGAATTAGAATTATAATTGCTACGAAAAGATGAGCCTTTTAATCGCTTAGAGCAAGGAGGAACAACAATATGTGGAAGAGATATCTGGTTGAATTTGGTACGGGTGCGGATCTGCACGGAATGGATGTAATGGAAGCAGCCACCCGCGCGGTCAAAGATGCCGTTTCCCATTGCTGTATGTGCGGACTGGTGGATACACTCGGCATTACAGATCTGAGAAAAGACATGCGGGTAGTTATGAAGATTGCAGCACCAAATCCAGAAGCCGTGGATCCGGAGGCCCTGAAGAAACTCATGATAACAGATAATGTAGAGGTAGAGATTGTCCAAGGCGGAATGTTACTAAACGGACTGCATGTCGATGCCTTTGGCAAAGGTGATCAGATTGTGATTGTCAATGCAGGATTGACAGTATACGCCAGAGTATCCTTGCATAACTATTGAGGCCCGTAACCAAAGATACCTAACTAGAAATCACAAAGAAAGGAATATGTATAAATGCGAAAGATAACAGCTCTTCTTCTCTGTGTATTATTCGCCTTTTCTTCTCTTGGTTTTACCTATCCTAGTAAAGGTAGCTCAGCGACTACTCCCCTATCAAGTAGCACTGTATCTATCGACAAAATAGCAGAAGCCATTGAAGAACGCTTAAATGAATTCAAGCAAGTAGATTGTAAAATAGAAATCGGACATAATGAGCAAGGTCAGCGAACTGTATTCATTCGGGCGTATATGGAAAGCCTTGCCAACGGTATAGATAATATTATTAAAGAGAGTCAAGTAGGTAATCCAAAAGCAAAAGACACTTGGACTAGTAGCCTTGAAATTCTCAGAACAACATTCTATAATACAGCGCGTAATACTTTTAGCAACTACGGATATGATGACCTTCTTTATGATGTAAGATGGGTAAAAGACATAAATGATGGGGCATCAGCACTTGCAATAATGCAGTGGGGCATTACGGTTTATGATATTGTAAATAGCATAGACCTATTGAATATAGATAATAAGAATCATTATGATTCCATTGAAGATGTCCTAAATCTAATAGATAAAGCCTTTGATAACCAAGGGGTCAATCACAAGTTAGTATATGAAGGTGAGAACGAGGACGGCCAACAAGTAGCAGAGCTTTGGGTCATCTCAGACAGTTTAATAGAAAAAGTCATTATACCCGCTCAAGAAGGAGATGAATCTGCCATAGATGAATGGAATAAGCAGATGAAAACACTTCAAGATTATTTTTGGTTATTAACTGCTTCATTTATAAGAGCTGGATATACTAAAAACTATGTTGTTATATCTCTAGCGGATTCAATTAAGCAAGATGCTCCTGCTGCACAGTGCGTTAGAGGTATAATAAACTACGATTATGTAAATCAAATAGCATTATTTCACAAATGATATACTAAAGAGATGCTAAAAACTAGTCCCTCTTTAGTTGATAGTTCTAAACTATCGTTCTCAGAGGGATTAGTAATAAACGTGTTAATACGGGTCTTCATGATCCGCGAAAAGACTGTCAAAACACATTTTTACTTCTTATTACCAAGATTGGCAAACCATTTTTTCAGCTCTTCGCTTTCCTTGGCAACCGCTGCCTTGAAGGACTCTGTTTTTTCAGCCCGCATTTTTTCTCTGGCGTCTTTTGCCATCTGGTGCTCTACTTCTTGCGCATGTTTTACTTCTGCTGCAACTTCTGCTGCATCCATACGAGTAATGGATACGTCAAAGTTGTTCAGCTTCGCTGTCAGTGCAGTCTCATACTTCTCCTGTGCAAGAAGGATAATTGCGGTCTCGCCTTCGGTGATGCAGTCCCCTGCTTTCTCTATCAGGGACGCATTTTTAGCGGCATCACTTGCATCTACTGCACCGCCTATCATCATTCCGACACTTCCGCCGAGCAGTATACCGATCGGTCCGCCGAGGATCCCGATCAAGCTTCCCACCAGGCTTCCCGTCCATGCGTCATCTCCAGCTGAGAGATCGGCATTAAATCCGTCCTGGGCCTCAAGCTTCCCGTTCACTTTCTTTACGATCACTGCCTGTGAGATCGTGTAATTTGAATTTGCAGTGTCTCGTTTGAGTTGTGACAACGCCTGATATGCTTCACTTTCAACTTTATAATTTACGATAACAATGTTTTCGGACATAATACACATAACTCCCTTCAAAGTGGTAAACGCCCCGAATAATCGGGGCGTTGTGATATCTGATATTATCCTTCGATCATAATGGTCTTCTTTTCGGGCAGCTTGATGGCTTCTTCCTTCGGGAATTCCAGCCGCAGGACACCGTCTTCGAACTTTGCCTTCACGTTCTCTTCCGTCACAT
>CAZMXF010000036.1:0-14802 GCA_964570015.1 uncultured Oscillospiraceae bacterium
ATTATAGGAATCTCAGTGAAATCAAAGGAGGGACTGCTAAATGGTCGTTGGTATGAATGAGAAACTTGAAAAGATGATGGTCAACTTCAAAGAAAAAGACGAGGAAGTTGATTTCTCAGATGTCATGAACTGTGTTGTAGACAGTGTTGCTGCCGGTGACTTGTGGCATGTTCCCGTGGAAGTAATGGAAGATGGCATGAATGAAACGGATTTCAACGAGGGTTGGATCCTTGAAAAGCTGCCTGCCTTTTATAAGAAAACCCTGAGAACCGGTGAAGATGAGGAGCTATTCGGTGCTTATACAAGTGAAGCTGCCGTAAATAAGACCGAAGAAGAGGGAACACTCATGACAGTCAAGTACCCGGCCAGAGAATTGCTCCGGGAATTAGTAAAGGCAGATGACTGCCCGGGACTGCTGATTAACCCCTGGTCAGATTCGTTTTTCATATCCCGTGAGAATGCCGAGAAAGTACTTCAAAATGCGGAGAAAATACCTGCAGAAGGGGTGCGGAATCTTCTCGCATATCGTATTGAGCCGAGAGCAATGATCGATACAAACGCGATCCTGAACGAGTGGAAAGAGAACTGGCACGATGATGATGGAACGCAGGAGGCTTGGGAGCTTGAATCATATCCGATCATGGCGGACGGACGGGTACTGCTTCTGTTCGCAATGAGAGATGAAATCTATGGTGGGAAATATGATACGTTTAAGGCGATTCATACACATTCGCATTATCGTGTCCTGGAATATGAGATGACAGACGGAGAGTTGAGGCTGAAGAACAGATATAGGTTCAAAGCGCAGGATGCTCATGTCGGTACAGTTTTTCTTTACGATGGAATTCTGAGAGCAACGATTTCAGTAGAAGGGAAAAACGACTATAAAGTACTGTCAATGGTTCCCGTAAACGATGATACTCAGTTCTCAATTTACGGTGCGATTGAGACAGTTTCTTCGAACAGCAAAGGCGATATCATCGTAGCATATAACAAGAATTTGCGGGATGAAGCCAGATGCCCGCTCATGGCTTTTGATACAGAGGGAAATGCAATACAGAGATATCGTGATGAGTGGGCGCTGTACTGCTCAGAAGTGAACATTGATCAAGAGGAAAGCATCTGGTTTCATATGTATCCGTCAACAACAATTGACAGACTTGTTCCAGGGACGAATACTGTTGAAACGCATAAAGTGGAAGTGCAGGGATTCAGTTCCTTTGCTCTGAGTTCCGATATGAATAAACTGTTTGTCAGTTTCCCCGAGTACGGTGGGGGAAGTGTCCAGTATATTATGACGGCAGACAAAAACGGCAATTATGGTAATCCTATCAGGTTCGATTTCAGGCCGATGGACGCAGAAGGAAATGTGCTCGAAGTGAAAGACTGCGATACTTTCGGAAGAGCATCGACAATGAAATCCTGGGTAATTCTTAATGCGGATGGAAAACTGTATCTGTATGATATCGATGATTGCTGCGATCAGTAGAGCTTCTGCATATCCGGGCAGAGAATTTACAAAGAATCTGCGCCCGCAGGATATCTGACATGGAGCAGTCAGCATAACTCCTACAGCAGAGGCCACTTGGTTTCTTCTGCTGCGGGAGTTTTATTCCTGTTCGTTCAGGAGAGGACTTTGTGATTAGACTTTTAATGGTTATTGTGGTAGACTGACTATGCTGTCAACTATCTGGAACGGGAGAAGGCTATACAAATGAACAGTATACAGGAACTGAAAATGATTCTGGCTTCCAATATGACGGAAGAGACAATACTGATTACCTCTACTGCTGGTGAAGGCCGCAGACTGCTGAATGCCTGCATCCGGGACGGTGGCCTTGTGGTCGGAGCCCGTTCCCTTACACCTCTTGCACTTGCACAGGAGATCTTAGCCGATACTTCCGAAGCCACCTGCGTCCCTCGGCTGCTATCACGGGGAGAGCAGCAGGATCTCCTTTACCAGGCTTTGACGGAAATGCCTGCGGAAGGGTTCTTCTCTCTAGAGCACGTACGGGAGAGAAAAACCGCAGAACTGTTTCTGAATGTAATCCAGGAGCTGAACAGGGAAGAGATTGGGCCCGTTTCTGGAAATGCGAGACTTCATGCTCTTCAGCAAATCAGAGAAAGCTATCAGGCAAGGAAAAGCGAGTGCCTGCAGGATGAAGCAGACCTCCTGAGAACTGCCGTCCTAAAAGCCGATGACTGCTATCTTTATCGGGATACGAGACTTGTTGTTTTAAGCTGCGAAGTGTTTCCGCACCTGGATCAGAGACTGATTGAAACAGTCGCAGGAGACAGGCTTACCGTCATCCCTGTTCCTGCTCCTGGTAGCGTGTCCGTTCCGGACCGGTGTTTTGCAGCTTGTGGGGAGAAAGCACAAATGGATACGGAAACAGTCCGCTTCTGGCGCTGCCGCGGAATCGAAGCGGAGACGGATGAAGTAATGCGGGACATTATCAGTTCCGGAAAGCAGGCAGAAGATTGTGCGCTTGTTTTTCTGTCTCCGGAGTATCAGACAGCTATAGCAAAATCCGCTGAATATCTGCACATTCCAGTCACTATCGCCGGTGGGATCCCGGTAACGGGGAGTTCTTCCTTCGCAGTGATCAACATGCTGAATGACTGGGAGGGGACGGACTTCAAAGCGGAGGAGCTTCGCAGTCTGATTCTGAACGACCTTCTTTCTTTTCCCGAGGACCGCAGGTTTGCACTGAAACTCAGACCAATGAATGTGGGCTGGGGTGAACAGAGATACTTCGATTGTCTGGAGCTTGATCGGGAGAAAAACGCACAGGCATCTGAAATCCCTTACGGCGACTGGGAAGATTGTCTAAAGCTACTGTTTGACATTGCAAAGCGGACCGGCTCGATGGACGAACAGAAAGCAAATCTGAGGAGCCTGCTGGATCATCATATCAAGGTCAGACGGGAAGAAGACGCATCGGCGCTAGCCATGACGAAGACGCTTCTTGATCAAATCTCCTGGCTGGAGGAGAACGAAAGTGTTCTAGGAAGGCTTTTGGATCTCCTTTCGGGTGCAAACTGCATGTCCCATCAGGAGCAGGCCGGGAAACTGTTTGCGCTGCCGCTTTCGGAAGCATTCTGCACCGGAAGAAAGTATCTTTATATCTGCGGTATGTCGCGTTTCTGCCTGCAGGGTGGAGCTGAGTCGCCGGTATTTCTGGATGAAGAAAGAAAACGGTATGGGCTTCCAGACCAGAAGAAACGGGAAGAACTCAACACATTCCGGCTTCTTCTGGCGCTTTCACAGCATGAGGGTGACACGGTCATTTCTTACAGTGGCTATGATACGGAACGAATGATCAATCTTGAGCCTGCATTGCTTTATCGGGAACTCCTCGGCGATCGGGAGCCTGAGAACATCTCACTGGTTCCGACCGGACGTTATACCATCGGTGATGCAGCCGCATCCGGGATGCCTGTTCTGGTAATGGATTCCGATTCCGCTGAAATACCGGGTGATGTTGAGCCAGCAGAACT
The DNA here is from genome assembly GCA_964570015.1 of uncultured Oscillospiraceae bacterium. Lineage (GTDB taxonomy): Bacteria > Bacillota > Clostridia > Oscillospirales > Oscillospiraceae > Limivicinus. The sequence goes on from CAZMXF010000036.1 coordinate 3,502, forward strand.
CGGACAGCCGAAATCCTATGAACAGCAGCTGTCAGAAGTTGTATTCTCCGCTTCTTCTATGGAGACGGCTATCGAGTGCCCGTTTAAGTTCTATCTCCAAAAGATAATTGGCCTGTATGCGGATGTCATCCCTGAAAAGTCTTATGACCAATGGCTGGCGGCAAATGATTTCGGTACACTTTGCCATGAAGTGCTTGCAAAATACTATTCAATGCCGGGGTCAGACTGGCATGAGCTGCTTGAGGATGAAGTGCAGAAAATGAAGGAACTTCATCCGGCCGGTCCGGATGCTGCGGTTAACGCTCAAGTCAGGGAAGCGGAAAGGATGATATCCCGGGCAATTGACTGGACGGATACAGAGCACAGAACAGTTCTCGCAACAGAGCTTGGTTTCGGACCGAAATCCGGAACTGAGCCTTTGACTGTCGATATCAATGGAAAAGCTGTCAGGCTGAGCGGCAGCATTGACCGCATGGACAGGCTCCAGGACGGAAGTGTTTCCATCATAGACTATAAGACCGGGAAACCGAAGCATTACAGGGATCATCTGGAAACAAAACTCCAGCCGTATCTGTACTCGCAGGCGGCAAAGCGGCTTCGTCAGGAACTGAAAGTTCAGAGAGCCGGTTATCTGTTCCTGAAAGACACAGCTTTTTACCTGGAAGCATGGGAAGAGACGGATACAACGGACATAGAAGCAAACAAGATTGCCAGCCTGCTGGACTGGCTTGCAACAGAAGACGGTGCCCTGACTGATTATTCAGATTTTGAATTTGACGGGGATGGAACTATCTGCGGTCGGGGAAGCGGCGCCGGGAATCCGGCCAACTGCAGCGGATTCTGTGACTATCTGGAACTTTGCACTGCACTGCGCGAAATGCAAGCCGACGCGGAAACCGGGAAGGAGGTGACTGCGAATGACTGAAGTTGATTTTGAAAAGGACCTAAGAAGGGAACTGATTGGAGAAATCTCAGAAGAGACATTTCATACGAATTATCTGATCGAAGCCGGAGCGGGAGCAGGAAAAACATTTATTCTTTCCAACCGCCTTGTAAACCAGCTTCTTCACGGTCAGGCGCGGCCCGAAGACCTGGTTGCTATTACTTTTACTGAAAAAGCTACACAGGAGATGATCAACCGGATTGACAGGGAAATCTCCAAGCGCTTAGACGCAGACATTGAAGCAAACGGCGAGCTCGGAGAGAATACTCTGAGAATCCGTAATCTGTCAGACAGCATCGACCAGATGCAGATCAGCACGATCCACAGTTTCTGCCGGACTCTGCTCATGACGATGCCGTTCCAGTCCGAACTCGGACCGGAATTTGAAATAACGGAAGATGCCAATAGCCTTGCGGTCAGATTCTTTGAACAGAAGATCCGTGAAAATCCGGCGCTATTTGATGATCTTGAGGCAAAGACCGGACTGTCCCGCACCTTGATGCTGGAGAACTTTCAGGGAATCTGCGAGAGCAGAGCGGAACTTCAGTTTGAGCCAATGACAGATGATCGATACGCTCAGATTTACGGGGAAATGAAGGAGCAGGCACACCAGATTTGGAACGTCCTACAGGAGAGGGCCGAATGGACTCCCACTCGTGAGCTGGAAGAGACAAAGACCAAAGTTGTGTCAGATATGCTTCCGCAAATCCATGAGGTTATGCGCCTAAAAAACGGAAGGGAATCCATGTTTACAGATACACTTCTCAAAGTCTGCAACCCATGCCTTTCGGTACAGCCAATTTCCCTGGACGCCGTTTCACGGGTGCTGAGATCCCGGGATGACAGTGGCAAAAAAATTACCCTCAAGGCTAACAAAGCACTTGTTGAAAACCACTGGAATTCCATTACAGACAAATGGAGTACGCTGATTCATTCATGTGCCATGGAACTGCTTGCGGGTCTTATCCCGGAATACAGAGAGTATAAAAAGAACCTCAAGATTGCCACACAGCAGGATCTTCTATACTGTACAAGGAATCTGCTGAGAGACAGCGTTGAGGCAAGAACCTATTTCCATCAGCGATATCGCTGCATTTATGTCGATGAAATGCAGGATACCGATCCGGTTCAGGCACAGATTCTGTTTTATCTTACTACGGATGAGGGGCACTTTGATCCTGAAGACTGGAGAAACTGCAGACCTGTTCCCGGCAGTCTGTTTCTTGTGGGGGATCCGAAGCAGGCAATCTACCGTTTCAGAGGCGCAGATATCGGCGTATACAAGACGCTGATGGATCTGTTTAACACGGGAGTCGGGAAGGTAATCACGCTCCATTTTAATTATCGGAGTTCTTCGGAGATTACCGGATTCTCTGATGCCGTATTTGCAGAAACGCTCGAAGAGGGACCATATCAGGCGGCATATAGCAGTATGACAGCCGTAAACGGAAACTCGGATCGTGCCATGATTCGCGCATATCCAACGACGAGGGATACGGATCCTGAACGGATTGCAGCGTTTATCAACGAAATGGTTGAAGACAGGGTCCTTCTGGGCATTACGGGCGAAGAGCATAAAGCGTCTTACAAAGACTTTATGATACTTACAAACCGTAACAGCCGGACGGAAGATTATGTACGGGCACTGTCCGAATACGGAATTCCCTGTAGCATGTCGGGAGCTAAGAGTTATGCTGAAATCCCACAAATCCAGCGCCTTATTATTGTTTTAAAGTACCTTGCAGATACTGGCGATGAACTGAAACTCGCCTCTGTGCTGGCAAACTGCTATGAGATCCCGTTCCCGCTTATGAGAGCTTACAAGCAGAGAGCCGGACGATTGAACGCAGATCACCGTAGGGTGAAGCTTGCATTGCGCCAAGAAGGCGCTTCTGGGCAGTTTAAGCAGATATTTGCGGCGCAGGATGAACTGGAGCTGCTGCGTGCAAAAGCGAAGTCGGCTTCCACAACTGCTGTTATGGACTGGATCGCGAAAAAAAGTGCTGCCATATGGGGTGGCGAGCATTTTACGGACAGCCGGAAAGAATACGCCATGCTGCTGCAGTTTATCCATGAACTCGGTAAAGGTGAGGTGCTCAGTCTTCCGGATTTGGCTTCAGGAGCTGAAACCCTATTTGAAGGTGCTGCTGACAGGGAACTGCTTTTGGACGGCGATGACAACTGCGTTCAAATCATGAATCTCCACAAAGCAAAAGGCCTTGAGTCGGAAGTTATCATCCTTGCCTACGATAGCGAATTCCCTGTTAAAGCGGTAAAGCACGCGGCCTATGACGGCAACAGAGAACTTCTGTACAGTTGTGTCTCCCGGAAAAACCGCTATAATCAGGACGTTGTTCTGGCCAAGGCGGATACCTGGGACAGCGAAGCGGGACAGGAAGAACTTCATTTTCTCGAAAAACAGGTAGACCGGCTTCTCTATGTTGCTGCAACTCGTGCAAAAACCTGTCTTCTGATTGGAATGGCTCCGAAAAGCACGTGGACAAGTCTGGCAAAAGCAGGACAAAAAGCGGAAGACAGACTAAAGGAACTCAATCCAGACAGTCCTGCAATGGATCATTTCATATTGGATCCGGATTCTTATGAGGAGAAGGAACCGCTCGAGTGGGTGGAGCCGTTCAGAGCGCTTTTTGATGGCAACAGCATAAAAAGGCATACGGAGACCGGAACGGAAGAAACGCTGATCATTAATCCGGAGAGCTTTGAGCACGAGCTTATCGCGAAAGCCGGTACAGTTTCCAGAAAGATGACCGCAGGAGTCAGTCCAAGCATGGTTGAAAAGGGACGCAGGCCTTTGAATAATGTCGAGGACGATGAGTTGGCCATGCCCGTTGAAATCCCGTCTTATGTTACAGTTGCGGATTTGGAAGGAAATGCACATGGCCCTGTCTGGGGGACAACAATCCACCGTATGATGGAGCTCTGTGTCAAGAAGAAACGTTTTGATTCTGACAGCAGAAAGACACTTGCCGAACGGGCGTTCCGGGAGACTCTGGAGAGCGAAGAGCTCACTGCCGAATCCCGGAAACTGCTGGATCCGTTGGGCCGTTATGGAGATGCAGAAGCTCTTGTAACAGGAATTGTGGAGCAGGCGGTGGAAGCGTCGGCATTCCTTGAGGACGATCATCACCCGCTGACCGTTATTCTGAAACAGGGGAGAGCATATACAGAACTGCCATTCCGGTTCAGAGAAGAAGCGGCGGATATGCAGATTCGGGAGCTTTGTAGCAATCTGATCGCTCCGGAGGATGAGCGATGCATCGAGATTCACGGGATAATCGACCTGGCCATAAATATTGAGAATGAATGGACGATTATTGACTACAAGACAGACGCATTTCTGGTCGGAGAGACGACGGAACAGTTTACACATAGACTTACTGAGCAGTATTCGCCGCAGATCATGCTGTACCGGGAAATCCTGCAGCGTACGGGCTTGGGAAAGGTAAAAAACATGTATCTGTGCTCTATTGCTACGCACGGCGCAATGATACGGCTCAATGAGGATAACAGCTGACAGCATGATTTACATCGGATGCCATCTGTCCGTTACGGACGGTTATGAAGCGATGGGGAAGACTATGGTAGAGTTTGGCGGAAACACATTCGCCTTCTTTACCAGGAACCCACGCGGCGGAAAGACAAAGGGGATTACGGCAGGAGACGCTGATGCGCTATGCGAGCTGCTTAAGAAGGAAGGCTTCGGGCCGCTGGTCGCTCACGGCAGCTATACAATGAATCTCTGCTCCGCAAAGCCGGAAACCAGGCAGAACGGTTTTGAAATGCTGGCTAAAGATCTGCATAGGATGGAGCTGATTCCCGGGAGTCTTTATAATTTCCATCCCGGTTCGCACACTGGACAGGGTATTGAGACAGGAATCACTCAGATTGCAGATGCCTTGAATCAGCTGCTGAAACCGGAATTAAACACAACGGTTCTTCTGGAAACCATGACGGGCAAGGGATCTGAAGTCGGAGGAAGCTTTGAGGAACTTGAGGAAATCATTGCGCGTGTTGAATGCAGAGACAAACTTGGAGTCTGCTTTGATACCTGCCATACCTGGGATGCTGGGTATGATCTGGTCAAAAATTTTGACTGGGTTCTGAAACACTTTGACGATGTGATCGGTCTGAACCGCCTGAAAGCAATCCACTTTAACGACAGCAAGAATCCATGCGGCTCGCATAAGGATCGCCACGAGAAACTTGGCCAGGGCTGTATTGGTACAGAGGCCTTGAAGCGAATCGCAAAGCATCCTGCTTTGCAGGGACTTCCGTTCGTTTTGGAAACACCGAACGATGATGAGGGCTATATAGCAGAAATCCATACAGTTCTGAACTGGTTTACATAATACAATAAATGAAAGGAGGATAAAGTCATGCTGGAGATCGGGACCAAGGCGCCGGCTTTTACGTTGCCGGACCAGAATGGACAAATGAGGTCAATGGAAGAGTTTCACGGACAGAAAGTCATACTATACTTCTATCCGAAAGATATGACCTCGGGCTGTACGAAACAGGCTTGCGCTTTTGGGGAATTGTATCCGCAGTTTCGCGAAAAGGGAGCTGTCGTCCTGGGCGTAAGCAAGGACAGCGTAAGTTCGCACAAGAAATTTGAGGAGAAGTACGGGCTTCCGTTCATTTTGCTCGCAGACCCTGACTTAACGGTCATCCAAGCATACGATGTCTGGAAGGAAAAGAAAAACTACGGCAAAGTCTCTATGGGCGTTGTCCGTACGACTTATCTGATTGATGAAGACGGAATAATTGTGAAAGCTTTCGATAAGGTGAAAGCAGCTGAGAACCCGGCTCAAATGCTGGAGACAATTGGGTAATCTGAATCTTCGTTAATACAGTTGCCATGAGTATGGCAGAGCCTAAAAGGACTCACAATTAAGAAAGGAAGGGGTACCTGATCTGGGTACCCCTCCCTTTTTTACGAGAGTCTGATTTCGGCGCCGGAGTTCAATATCCTCAATCATCAGCAGGTTTGAGAAACTTATTCGTAAAAGCCTTCGGATACTCGAACTTAACAGTTTTTTCCGAAAACAGCACGGTGACTGCAGTTGAGGACTGTGATGTGATGACTCCGCTGCCATATTTTGCATGGACAACGCGCTGCCCGATGACACTTTTCTGAGGCTCAGCGGCTTCGACCGATTCAGTATGAGACTCTTGCGGAACACTGTTGGCAGCTGATTTGCTCACGAATCGGACTTCTACTCCTTGCTTTTTGGCGTAGTCAATCGTGTTTTTTGTCCCTCCGGCCTCACCATTAAAAACGGCGATAACGAGATTGCTATGATCAACCATCCACTTGTTGCGTATCATAAAGCAGCCTTTATTATAGCTGCTGCAAACATTTTCTACATGATCTGCTTCTGCAATAATCTTGTCATGAAGAGATTTCCACTCAGACGACCAGCCCTTGCCGAATCCAGCATAGGGATCCGCTGCGACCAGCTTGATGTCAATGCTGTTTCCACGGAGATTAAGAACTATTTCTCCAGCCCACAAATCAACTCCTTTGGCCATGCCGGTGATGAAAGTAGTGTAGCCTTCAGAGATAGCTTTTGAGATTTCTTGCCTCAACCCCGACTTAACTTCATCTTCGGAGAGAGACAGTTTTTCAGGCCGATGCCCGGTAAAGCAGACACATTTATTCTTTGAATCAATCACTTGCTATGGCCTCCTTCACTTTTTTGACCTAATAATGGCAGGTCCTTTTCAAATAGTATTAAATTAATTTGATCAATGTCCAGCATACCGCTCCGAATGCACTGCTCAACGACTTGGTCAAAAGGGAACATCTTTGAAAAAGTCAGACCTGCGCGCATAAGCAGATCTTTTGCTTGGTCAATATCCAATTTAAGACCGATAGCGCAGGCAAACGCAGTATACGTCTTTGGAACTATTTCAGGATGTTTTTTCATGTATGAAAAGGTTGCTCGAGATATATTCGAATCGGAATAGAACTGGCCCTTCTTGATCCCTTTCTTCTCGCACCACCACTCGCACATATCGGCGAAAGACAGGTCAACGTCAGCGTAATGCTCAATGCGGTAGGATACATTTGTGGGAATTCCGCGCGGTCTATTACCGACATGCATATATTCCATACGTGAAGAATCAATTGATTGCTCCCGATACTCATAATAGTCCATGAGGGCTTCCTTATGAGCATCCGTATAGTAATCCGTGATGTAGTCACGCATGCCGTGATCGATGGCTTCGCTGATATCAACGATGTCACGAGCATACAATACAAGCGATATTTCCAGTTCGGAGGCATAGTGAGTCGACAGCCAGGCACGAATGGAGCTGGTAGCGATTTCATATGCCTCTTTTCCCGGATATCCATTGGCACCGGCAGAAAGGAGAGGAATTGCCACGGATTTACATTTCTTTTCAGTTGCGACCCGCAAGATGCTGTGATATGTCTTTCGAAGAAGAATTTTCTCCTTGAAATCGCCGCGCTGATGAATGGGGGCCACAGCATGAATGATATACCTGCAAGTTGGAATGTTGAAGGAGTCAGTCACTACTGAGGAGCCAACTGGGCAGGAACCAATTTCATCCAGAGCCTCTCTCAGTCTCGGCCCCGCGGCATAGTGAATACTGGCATCGACGCCCAAACCGCCAACCGCAAGGTGTTCATTCGTTGAGTTAACGATAGCATCCGCCTTGATCTTGGTAATGTCATGACGCACTATGTTCAGAGCCATATTTATTCCTCCTGTGCTTTATTATTTCTTTCTCCGTTTATAATCAGCGTCTATGCGGTCACGCCAGGACGGATCCGCGGCTACACTGCCGCACTCACGTACATTTCGCATGGCGCAGCTGACTGAAGCGTATACCTCATGAGTCCCTTCTCCATCGGCAAGGTAGTTCACCGCCCGGCTGCGGTCAATGCCGTAGGCCTCCGCCGTTTCAATGGCATCGATGTTGGCGGCAAGGAAAATGAACTCCCAGCCGTATTTGTCCTGCTCGTGCTTGATCTTATCCTTGATGTGCTCGGAACTGAATTTGTGGGACGCGTTTTCCATGCCATCAGTGGTGATGACGAAGATCGTGTGCTCCGGAATGTCTTCATCACGGGCATAGCGGTGAATCCCGACAATGTGTTCAATCGCTTGACCCAGGGCGTCCAGGAGTGCGGTGCAGCCCCTTGCGGAGTAGTCTTTGCACGTCATAGGCGGAACTTCCGCGATCGGGAGACGGTCGTGGATCATCTTGCTCTCATTATTAAACAGATAGGTTGTTACAAGGACTTCGCCCTTGCCGTCATTGTGCTCCTTCAGAACGCTGTTGAACCCTCCGACGGTATCATCGGTCAGATGGGCCATGGAACCGCTCATGTCGAGAATAAATACCAGTTCTGTAAGATCCTTTTTCATAGTAATGTTCCTTTCTTAGAGATGATATTCTTGTGATCACAGGTATATCATAACATGAAAGAAACAGAAACAGGTCAAGTGAGATTTGACATCCATCGTATTTTCGAGCAGTTGAAGGAATGTGTGTTTTCTGGTATTATGTATTAAAGTAGTAAAATGCTTCTGCAAACAAATCTATATATCTATATTTTGAAGGAGGCTTTTAGCCTTATAACAGGCTGCTTGCTCAAGCAATCTTCTTACATTCTAATAGTATCACAGAAACTGTCTGAAAAAAAGGACTGTATTCCTATAAACACGCAACAGAGGTGATTTTTATGCCATCCGAACAGGAAATGCGACTGCACCGGTGCTGCTTTACAGGTCACCGGCAGGAAAAGCTTTCCGGCTCGCCGGAGAAAGTGAAACAGTGGCTGAGCGATCAGATAATGAACGCCATTGACGAAGGCTATGTAACGTTCATCACCGGAATGGCAATGGGTGTGGATATCTGGGCTGGGGAGATTGTAACCAGGCTTAGAGAGTCGGATCCACGGCTGCATCTGATTGCATCAGTTCCTTGGCCAGGTTTTTCGGCGAGATGGAATGCCGAGTGGAAAAACAGATATGAGAGCCTCCTGAAGAAGGCAGATCTTGTAAAAATATATCAGCAAAAAGTACGATCCGTCAATTATTACCACTCGCAATCTCTGGACGGCTGATCACTGCAGCAGAGTGATAGCGTATTATAACGGAGAAGACGGCGGCACAAAGGATATGATCCTGTACGCGCAGGAAAAAGGTATTGAAACTGTTGTTGGATTGGACGAGCAGCTTCCTGAGGAAAAAGCTGTTTCTGAGAGACCGGAAAAACCTTCTCGCCAGTATCCGCTGAATCTGATCGATGCGCTTATGAACTGCGAGACATATCAGTCAGCACGCCAGGTTATAGAGAAAAACATTCCGGCTGATTTTGATGAAAGATTGAGAAGAGCAGCCTCCGCAATCAAAGATGACCGGGCATATGACTTTCTTGTATTGCGTTTCAGGGACGGCTGCACACTGCAGATGATAGCTGAAAAGGAAAACCTCTCTCGGGAAAGAATACGGCAGCTGCTGGAAAAGTATATCAAGAGGCTCAGACATCCGGATATTCTGCGTTTCCTGGACTGTGGGATTGAGAACATACCGGAGAGAACATCAAAGACAATACTGGACAGACTGAACGCAGAAAATCGGTGATATTTGCTCGAAAACTCTCTTGGGGAAACTACATAATCGTATTTCTGTACAGTAAAAAACGACCGATAATCATAGTGTGGAGCGATTGGCGCGCTGTTATATCACCTTGGCTATCAGGTAATAGAAAAGCCTGATATACACTACGGCAGAAAGAACACAAATTTCGGACAGGGCTTCTATCTGACTGCACAGGATGAGTTTGCCAGAAAACGGGCAAAGGAAAGGGAACAGCAGCCCGTTTTGAACACATATATATCAGAAAAGAGTTTGCGGGACATCCCAAACTGCCGGATGTTCCGTCCGCAGGAGCTCTTTATGCTAAGAGAGATCGAGAAAAGTGCTATTTCGCCTATAGAATACCTGTTTTATACATGGATTATAATCCGAGATTTTCCCGCTCGAACATTATAATAAATAACATTATAAATAAAAAAGGAGGAATCTGAAATGCCGTTTTTTGAGAAAGAGATTAAACCCTTTGGCTTCGGCTTAATGCGTCTGCCCAGAAAGGACGGAGCCATTGATGTGGAGCAGGTCAAACAGATGGTGGACAAGTTTATGGAAGCTGGGTTCACTTACTTTGATACCGCCTGGGCGTACGAAGGTTCTGAAGACGCTATTCGTCAGGCGCTGGTTGAAAGATACCCGCGCGAGAGTTATCAGCTGGCGACAAAAATGGCTGCCTGGATTAAATGCAGCTCTCGCGAAGATGCTGTCCGGCAGTTTGAAGACTCACTGTCGCGAACAGGAGCCGAATACTTTGACAACTATCTTCTTCATAATCTCGGAGAGATGCGCACGCACTTCTTTGATGATTTTGACCTATGGGAGTTTGTGAAAGAGAAGAAAGCCGAAGGAAAAATCAGACATATTGGCTTCTCATTCCATTCAACTCCCGAGGAACTGGAGACAATTCTACAGGCACATCCCGAGGCTGAATTCGTGCAGCTTCAGATAAACTATGCTGACTGGGAAGAGCCGTCCATACAGTCCAGAGGCGTCTATGAGAAGGCTCGGAAGTATGGAAAACGGGTTGTCATCATGGAGCCGCTGAAAGGAGGACTGCTGGCAAATCCTCCCGAGACGGTTGCCAATGTCCTGAAGAGTGCCGATCCGGATCTGTCATACGCTTCCTGGGGAATCCGTTTTGCTACTGATTTGGACGGAGTGCTTGTTGCGCTTTCAGGAATGAGCGATCTTGCGCAGATGGAAGACAATATTTCCTATATGAAAGACTTTACGGGCCTGACGGCCGAGCAGTCCGCCGTGATCGACCGGGCAAGGGAAGAGCTGGCAAAGATTCCGCTCATCCCATGTACATCATGTAATTATTGTGCCAAGGTATGTCCTAAGGAGATTGGAATCTCCGGCACATTTACAGCTAAGAATATCTTCACTTTATACGGGAACAAGGCGATTGCGGCAGGAAGAGAACGCTGGCTGGTAGGCGGGCACGGAAGGCAGCAGGCAGTTAACTGCATCCGATGCGGGCAATGTGAGAAGGTATGCCCTCAGCATATTCATATTCGGGATGAACTGAAAGAAGCCGCTGCTCTGTTCGGGCAGGGAAAAAAGGAACAGTAAACAGGCAATATTAATAAAAAGACTCGTATCAATGAAATTACACGGAGGAAATGATGAGCATCCGTAAAATAGTCATTACCGGAGGTCCAAGCGCGGGAAAAACAACCGGTCTCAGTTGGATTCAGAGTCATTTAT
>CAZMXF010000037.1:0-14714 GCA_964570015.1 uncultured Oscillospiraceae bacterium
CTCCAACAAGATGCTCGACCTCACCCGTCACATCGACAGCGTCCGCAAGGCCTAAAAAAGCAACATTAATACATCTTTCGTAACAGTTTCCATGAATTAAATAACTTTTTCCTCAATTGGAGAAACGACTCTCTGTTGTAAGAACTGTTATTTGTTGGAGAAACTGTTTGAAAGATAAAAAACGTTGTTCCACCTCTTTCTGCTTTGATTATTCAGAGCGGAAAGAGGTTTTTTATGCAGTTACAAGAATTGGTACAAGAGTTTCTGTTTGAATGTGAAATCAGAGAGTATACCGAAAAGACAGTTGAAAATTACCGAAAGCAACTGCGACATTTCACGGAATTCTTGGAAGAGCACTACTCTGTCACAACATTGGAGGCCGTTGAACCGTCCCATATTAAAGCTTTTATTAAGTTCTATCAGATACGCCAGTGCAAGCCGTCTTATGTCAATGATAATTTGAAAGCGGTCAAAGTTCTTTGCTCTTATGCCTATAAAGAACAATACACTGATCATTTGCTGACGGAAAACATAAAGAATGTCAAAGAACCGAAGTCTTTGATCCATACGTTCTCGACAGACGAGATTAAGAAGATGATTTCGTTTTATCATGGAACAGATTATATTGAGGTACGAAATAAGCTGATCCTCATGATGCTGTTTGATACAGGAATCAGAATCAATGAGTTAATCGAAATGAAACAGGAGCAGATACAGGACTCTTACTTTATTATCTATGGCAAAGGCAGAAAGGAAAGGGTTGTTCCGAAAAATGCACTTGTCTCAAAGACACTGATAAAGTATCTGGCAGCAAAGCAGAAATACTTCCAATGCAGGAAAAGTGCAGACTATCTCTTTCTTTCCAAAAATGGAAAAAAGATGAACAATCAAGCAGTTCACAAATTCATGAAGGATTGTGCGAAAGCAGTTGGAGTCAGATCGACTGTTCGTGTTTCGCCTCATACATGCAGACATACGTTTGCACAGCAGCAACTTCGGAACGGTCTTGACCTATACAGTCTCAGTAGGCTTCTGGGGCATGAAAGCGTCGCAATAACCCAACGGTATCTGGAATCAATTCAGGATTCACAAATCATATCAAATGCAAAGAAAACGGGTGTATTAAGTAACCTGAAATAATCATCTATCTAATACAAAAGGAGCAAGAAATAAACATGTCTCTTACTCCTTTTAACATCTTTCTAACAACTTTTTGAATAGTTCACTTCAATCATCTCTGTATAATCCGAGAATCTTACTGAGATAAGCCTTGAATTCGACCTTCACTTTTGCTGGATTCATTATTTTCACCTTATTTCCAAAACCGCAAAGCCAACCGTAGAACTGTGGACTTGTCTCAATATCTGCCGTTATGGTGAAATGGTTGTTGTCTTCCACATGATAGAAAATATCTCCGTCTTTGCCAAAGCGATCATGCACAGCATTGATCAGGTCATTTGTAAATCGCAGAGTGACGCGATGTCTTTCTCCTGAGTACATGCTGAAAACACGCTTGGTATACTGCTTCATATCAATTTTGGCGAATTCTGCCTCTCCTTCGCGTTTCTCATATAGCAGTTTTACATCTCTCATCCTGTCTACGCGGAAAGTCCAGATTTCCTTTTTCTTGTCATCGAAGGCCAAGAGATAATAATATCCGTCATTCAGAATAAGACGATATGGACTTACAATATGCTGTGATCCTTTTCGGGAATCTACAGAAGAATGAATGTCATCAATTGTGTAATGCAGATATTTAAAGGAAATCTTTTGCGGTTCGTGCGGCTTTCCGTCCAAGCGGCGTGCCATTGCAGTATGAATAGTATTCAGAATATTGAGAGTGCCTTTTTGTGTTGTCTTTACTCGATCAACAAGAAATACATCCGCTCTGAGTTCATCGGCTTCATAAACACTGCAAAGAGTCTCAAGGGATTCAATGATCTCCTTTGACTTGGATTCTGAAATAAACTTTGCCGATCTGACGCACTCCGCGAGAATTTTCAAGTCATCAATATGAAATTGACGGGACATAAGACGATAGCGGCCACCCTGTCCACCCTCTATGTCCATACCAAAAACGTCACGAAGAGCGGTTATATCTCTGTAGATACTGCGGCGGTCGGCAGTGATATCGCACTCTTCTCTTAGGAAGTCGATGATATCTCCTGCACTGACAGAATGGTTTTCATCAGAATTGTCCATAAAGAATTTTGCAACATATAATGTTTTAAGTTTTTGGTTTTCCGATTTTGGCATTTGATCACCGCCTGTCTGTTATATATGTTATCAGAATATTCAGGAAAATTAAAGATTGAGTTTTACAAATTGGTATGATATATTATATTTACAATACAAATCGAATAAAGATGGATCAAAAAGATGTGTTTTTGGGTAAACACGCACTCTCCCTTTTGGGGTCCTTTGGATTCGTCTAATGATTTGTGTAGCAGCAAGCGAAGCGGTGCGTTTTTCATGCGTAGCTTCGTTTGAGGTTGTGCTCTTTTTTGTTTAGTGGGAGGCATTATCATGTCAAATACTTCTGATGAGCTGAGAGAAAAAGAGAAAAAAGTTGCAGAAGCTGCAGCACAAGCTCAAAGCACACAAAAATCAGGCTGTCTAATTGGTGGAATTGTGTTTGTCATTTTAGGCGGTGTCTTTGGAAGTGCAGTTGGTGAAGGTGGCGCATTTGTCATTTTAGGAGTTGCTGTTGTTATCGGAATTTTGGTTGCAGTATCTAACAAGAATAAGACAAATACTGCAGTAGTCCAGACGGCTCAATATGTAGAAACCGTGCAAGAAAAACGAAGACGTGACATGAATGAAATGGTTACTTCTGTTCGGAAGACAGGCTTTGTCTTCTCAAAAATAGTTTATAATACTACAAATACGGCCTGTTTAGCACTTGATTCAACACATGAAAAATTCTTAGTCAAAGATGAATCGTCATATAATGTTTTGACTTATAACCAAATGGTATCTTACGAGCTTTGTAAGGATGGAAGTTCAATAATTACAGGAAATGCAAGTGGCGCGCTTGTTGGAGGCTTGTTGTTTGGAACAGTAGGGGCAGTTGCTGGTGCTGCGGGCTCTCCAAAAGATGTTTCTAAATACTGTTCCGAAATGTATATTTCAATTGTGGACAATAACGCTCGTAGATATAGGTTATACTTGATAACTGAGCAGGTTCTTGAGTCTTCAGCAGATTACAAAGTTGCTATAGAACGCGCGCGAGAGATGCTGTCCATTTTGAGTGTCATCGAAGCTAATAATGCAAAGAGTAGAGAAAAAACTACTCCATCTGCAAGAATTGATCCAACTGAAAAGCTAATAAGTCATTCCAGCACAGATAACACCAACAGGGAGAATAATAAGAGTAAAATTGAAGAACTGAAAGAGCTAAAAGAACTTTTAGAGTCCAATTTAATAACAAAATCAGAGTTTGAAGATTTAAAAAAGGAATTGCTAAATCGTGATAGCCAGTCTTCAATACCTGCTCCCGCTGTTGACGTTGGAGATTCTTCTGCTGAGAAAACATATGAAGTCGTTTTGCTTTCTTGCGGAGATAACAAAGTTGAAATTATCAAGGAAATTCGTAATATTTTGGAAATTAATCTGAGTGATGCCAAAAACCTTACTGATTCTACCCCTACGACTCTAAAAGATAATTTGACAAAACAAGCAGCATTGGCGATTTGCTCAAAACTTGAAGCAATTGGAGCGACCATTGAAATAAAGTAATACATTATAGTCTTTATGACAGAGGCTTATTTCTTGTATTATTACACTCCTGCTGATGAACTGAGCCTTGATTCTTACACAATACGGTTTTATCTTCCCAGTTTTTTGAAGAGCTTTATAGATAACAACCAGTTTTGGAAAGTCGATAGAATATTAGCACACTTTGAAAAGGAGATAATAATGGACGAAAAAGAGATATTATTAGGGAAAAACAATTATAATCTTGTCCCAATTATAGCGTTATCAGTAATTGCAATCGCATGTATAGTAGTTTTTATTAAAGCTCTCTCCGTGGATTTTACGATTGATTATCTTATGGGAAATGAATTTCCTAAGAATGGAAACGAAGCTTCTTATTGGTTTTACCAAGCAAGTTTATCAGGAGGATTCCCTCAGGCTGCGGCTAAACGAGCAATAATAGCTTTTGCTATTGGACTCCCAAGCATAATTCTATCGCTATGGTTGCTTTTCGCTTCAAATTGTAGTATTTTGCTAACTGACAAAAGAGTATATGGAAAAGCGTCATTTGGGAAGCAAGTTAGTATTCCGCTAAAGACAATAACATCAGTCGGTACGAAAGCATTCAATGGAATATGTATTTCATCTTATTCTGGGAACACTGTGTTTAGAGGAATATCTAATAGGAAAGAATTCTTCAATAAGATTTCTCAAATGCTTTTAGAAGAAAAAGAAAACTAACATATAGGCGAGAGGGCGTTCCTCTCGCCTTTTCTATATCAGATCCGCATGGCCTTCTATCGCCTTTTCAATCCTTTGGGGCTCGATGCCAATGTATCGCTGTGTGACCGCCGCGCTGCTGTGCTGCAAGAGGCGCTGCACAAGGGCAATGTCATACCCGTTGTTTCTGTAAATTTCTGTTGCGTACCACTTGCGGAAACTGTGGGTGCTGATGCCATCATAATCTAAATACTCACAGACAAGAGCAAGCTGCTTCTGTATGGCTCTGGTTGTCAGCGGAAACATTAAGTCATTTCGGCCTATCCCATTCCGCAAGCAATAATTTTCAATATACTGATAGATAACAAGGGGAACAGTAAATACGCGCTGTTTCCCTGTTTTCTGTTCTGTGATGGCAAGGCGGTAGCGTCCACCATCACTGATAATATCAGAAAGATGAAGCTTTACAATATCACTAATCCTGATACCAAGATTTCCTTCCAGCACCAGAGCGGTGGCGACACGCTCATTAGGTCGGAAGTTCAAGCCTCCTTCTTTCATAGTCGTGATGATTTCTCTATACTGGTCTGTTGTCAAAGCGGTTGTTCTCTTATTCATGATACCCTCCAGAGTTCGTTTTTTAAGAGCGGGAAAGTTCGCCTTTTGGGTAGGCCTTTGGGGTTCCCGCTGTTTCTCTTTCTTTTGGTGTTCGTAATTCTGGTATTATAGGAACTTGCAGGTTTTACCCTGCAAGCTCCATCTGTTTTCCACAGTCAAGACAGGCTATGTTCACAAGCTTTGTTGCCCTAACACTCATACCACAGCAAGGACAGATATACTTTCTGCTGCTGGATGGTTTTGTGCCCGTTGGAGCGGTTCCGCTGTGTGCGCCTGTACCGCCGATTGCAAAGCCGCTGAACTCATTGCGATTGATCAGGATATCCGTAAGACCATTTTCAAGGACAAAGTCGAGAAGCTCGTCGTTTGGCTCTGTATGACTCCAACCGTAGCGTTCGCTGTGATTGACAATCAAACCATGGCTTTCAGCTGTTTCCTTGAAGCGTTTGTTATGATAGGTGTTGCCCCGACTGCAATCCTGAATGCCGTTTGTGTAGTCATAGTAATGGCACATTTCATGAAGGAGTGTCGCGCAAACGTTCTCGATAGGACGCGCGAGCGTTCCAGCTCCAATGTTGATTTCATGCGTTTTGCCGTTTTTGGAAATCCAAGCGTCATCTCTCAAGGAGAAGTGACCATAAGCTTTCGGCGTGCTCTGGATGGTGATTGTCGGTCTTGAAAGTACACTTTCAAAAAACTCTGCATTCAACAGATCAAAAATCTTGTTGAGATATCCTGCGACTCTGTTATAACTTGTCAATTCTTTCATGTCAGTTTTTCCTTTCTTTTTTTGAAAGGGCGCTGTATAATGAAAGCGCCCTTTCCGTGATGGTTTGGGTGGAAGTCTCTTGCCTGTGAACTTTGGTCGGTGCTCAGGCAAGGGGCTTTTCTCATGCAACGCTGAAACGCTTGGAAGTGACCTGCTTTGTGAAGTGCTTATACAGATCGATGTACTGTTTTTTGAATTCCGTGGTATCAAATCTGTTGCTGAGAACGGAAGTCCAACGGACGATATAGCGGCCTGCCGCGAGTTCTTCGGTATCACGTTCCATCATTTCGGCCTTGATTTCGTCCCTCAGTGCTTCGGCTTCGGCCTTTGCCTCTTCGGCAAGGGCTTCCCATTCCTGCATCTTTTCGATGCGCTTTTCCAAATCGTTGACAGACATTTTGTAAATCTCCTTTCAAATTTGGGACTTGTTCGTCCCTTTCTGATTATGATTATACACGATAAAGTGTAATTTGTCAAGAACTAATTTACATCAATTGATGAATTTTAATAATAAACATTTGACATAATCAACTTTTTTGTGTATTATTGAAAAGGGGTGATACATATGGATTTTACAGCAAGTGAGAAAATTCGCCTGATTGCAAAGCGAAAAGGGAAAACTATGGGGGATGTTGCCGAAATGACAAGTCAGTCAAGGCAGAATCTTTCTAATAAAATGCAAAGGAATAATTTTACAATTGCAGAACTACAAAAAATCGCTTCGGCTTTGGACTGTTCAATTGAAATACGGTTTGTAGATAATGCCTCTGGAGAGATCATATAAAACATGAAAAAGAAAAGGAAAAGCAGAAACTGCTCTTCCTTCTGTAATCTCTATCTGTATTTGTCTACTTTTTAGAAAAAGAAAGTATAATAAAAAAGTATAATAAATAAGTAAGAGAGAGGTGTTTTATTTCAGGACATAGGACTTCTATAGATTGTCTACAATCATGTTATAGACATTCATTAAAACTGCCTGCTTTGTTTTCTTGTCGTGGAAAATTTCTTCTCCTGTATTAAAGGCAATATCAACACATGTTTCTATATCCATCTTTAAAGCGGCGAGGAGATTGCTGACTGCCTGATTGTATGCCTCTTGCTGGATTTGCGGGATTGCTTTCTGGATTTCTTCCTATGCTATTTGTTTCATTTCTTCGCGGTGTTCGGCAGCGTGGCCTCCATGACCGTCGTATGTATTACGCATTTGATATGGCATGTGACTATATTTCAACAGATTGCCTGTTGGATTCTCAACATAGATCATAAATTATTCACCTCCTAGGTGGGGGATGGTATTAGGAGTTGGCAATCTTGCTTTATTTCTGAATGCCGCTTCTGGGAACAATTCATAACGAAATCCAATTCTTGCGGCGATAACTTTCTAAATTCTGGAATTGTATCTATTGTGTTATATGCTTTTTCCAGATAATCTAGTCCCTCTCCGTAAGAATACATCAAAATATACCGTTTATACTCCTAGAGGCTGAGATTCATCTCATTCAAAAAACTCTCCAATTCATATCCGCAATCTTCCAGTTCGTAATGCTCTCTGAGATAGCGCGGTAATATGCTTTCATCATAAAATCGACAGCATTTTTCTTTTATAACATTATAATCTATCATTTTACATTTCCTCCTGATTGATATGTCTATTAACAATTTCATATACTTTTTTAATGTCTTCATCTGACTTGCTTTGAAGCAGTCGAAAAACAAAATTGATACAGTCTTCTTTATATTTTTGTTCGTCTTTATCACACTTAGCTAGGAATTGCCGCACTGCACGATTATAGGCTTCTGTATCAATAATCTCACTTATGGTTTCCCAATCTTCTGTGCAAACGTCTTTGTTGAACAGAATGCCCTCTAATTCTTCAGCAATGGTAAACATACTTAAATCATAATTTATTTTATCTGTTTTTATGTATTTATATTTATTATCTATTTCTATACTAGTTTTCGGGAGATTTTGATCCGTTTTTGGCATTCTCTGTTCCAAATATGGAGTTTTATTATCCATTTCTGGGTTTTCCCAATTGTTTATACCGTGATTTCTCCCATATTCGGGATTCGGCTTAACAAAGAATTGTAAATGATTCTTTCCATCATCACAGATATAATGATGCCCTTTCAATGCCTTTATGGCTTCGTAATATCGTGTTGATGATATACCAAGTTTATTTGCAATATCCTGTTTGCTGAGCGCCAGATTATAACCATTCATATTTCCTGCTAAATATAAGTAGATTTTGAATGTTGAGGGAGATAACTTTTTGGCTGCTTCCTGCCACTCATCTATTCCGATCTACAAGAAATCTCTTTCATAGTGCGGCTTGTTGATCCTGATAATATTTTGGTTCGGATAAGTTACCATTTTCTCCTCCTTTCCTTCATTTTTCTATAATTATTATACCATAGAATTCAACTATATTCAAATTCCGATAGCCAGTTTTGGAACTTGACAACAAGAAAATCCCTCTATGGCTTACCACAGAGGGACTTCGCTTTAAATTCACTTTTCTCCTCCTTCATGCTGCTTCCGTGAGCGGAACCTCTTGAATCTCTTTGCTGATCATTCCAAATTGAGCAACCTCGGGATAGGTAGTGAGAAACCATGCCTTAATCGTGGGATAGCGAACGGAGTGGCATTTCGCGAGAAGTCTCAGTTCGTCATACTCTTTGCGGTGAGCCGCCGCATCGGCGTGCATCTCAATGTATTCCTCCATGTAGGTGTAAGTCAGACCGCGGTAGCACTCCTTTTCAGTATTGCGTTTGATGTGCCTCTGCTCCACAGTGTAGGTGGGATAGTCCTTGCGGCAAGCCTGAAGCTGATTGTACTCAGAGGAACCAACGATTTCGGCATTCTTTGCGAAGGTGCGATCCATAATGATCTTGCGGTTGGTGTGATCGATCTTAGCGTAGTTTTTCATTTTTCTTTCTCCTTTCTTTTTCTGTCTTACGCGCTCTTCTTAGCGGAAGCAGCATCATAGATGCTGAGGATCTTCTGACGATAATCCTTGCGAATCTGCTTGAACTCAGGGAACTCATTGAGGAACCAAGTCTTGATCTGGAAGAAGGACTGGGGTTCGCTGTACTCGCCGTTCTCATCAACGCTGCGCTTGCTGATGAACGCAAAGCTCGCCTTCTGCTTCTCAGAGCCGTGCTTCTCGACATAACCCTTGATGTCCGCCATCTTCAGGTTGGAAAAATCGGAAGTGTTCTTCTTGGTCTTGATCTCGACGACCTTGTAGTTGGGGTAGTCACGGCGGACGACCTGGAGGTTGCTGTACGCTTCGGTTCCGAATACCATAGCGTTCTTCATTTCGGCCTTGGTCAGTTCGATGGTCTTCTTGTTCATGTTGATCTTCATTTTTGAATCCTTTCTGCACTCTTGGTGCTAACAGCGGTGGTCGCTACCCTTCTTATTTATGAGGTTTTTGTTTCCCTCTTTGTGATTTAAGTATAGCATAGAGAGAGGAAAAACTTGTACCATAAATAAGACAAGAAGAAAAAACGCATCGTGGATAGACCGCACAAATAGAGTGCTTTTACATTTGGATTAACGTCTAAATATTGGAGCGGGGGAGTACAACGGCAAAAGTTATTTTAAAGTTGATAAAAAGATGATCAGAAGATGTTATAAACAGATAAAAAGTATTGAGATTGTTCTTTGAAAGTTAATATTCAATTATTAAGAAATAGATATTCTTGAATTGATTCATTGACATTGGAAGAGGATTTGATATACTTGTTGTATAATTCGTTTTCTACTTTGTTGGAATAACGAAAACAATTTAATAATGCTCTCAATAGTCAAAGTGGTAAGAAAAACACACAGATTAGTCTGTATTTCGTTTCGATGTTCTGCGGAGGAAGCTTTGCTTCCTCCGAATGAGTGGGGCTTCTCCAACAAGATGCTCGACCTCACCCGTCACATCGACAGCGTCCGCAAGGCCTGATTTCATACTAGATTTCCAAAAAAACACCCGAAAGCTTGTCTTTCGGGTGTTTTTTCAGCTTTGCATATATGAATGGAATGCTTCCGGTATTGTTTTATTCTAAATCATTGTTGTCGTCTTCGAGCTCTTTCATATATCCGGCAGTGATAATGCCTGCAGGCAATGCGACTATGGCAATGCCAAAGAACGACGAAAGCATTGTAAAGATCCGTCCTATGGAAGAAGTTGGGTAGATATCACCGTATCCAACGGTAGTGAGTGAAACAGTCGCCCAATATACCGCTTCAAAGAAATTATCGAATGTATCCGGTTCGACATTGAAAATAACCAATGCGGCGATCAGAATGTATCCGCCAGCCAGAATACAGACAGCGATCAAAGAGCGTTTTGTCTTTTTCAGTACTTCCAGAATGATATAGACATTCTTGGAATACCGCATTGCTTTAAAGATCCGAAAAACACGCATTGCCCGGAACATACGTAACAGTCTCAACATCTTGAAGCTGCGGCTGATAATGGAAAGAGACGGTAAAATGGAGAGCAAGTCTATGATCGCCATGAAAGAGAATGGGTAGCGAACGAATGACAAAACAGAGGAACTCTCAAATTTGTAGTCCGCGGTCATCCATCGTAAGATATAATCAACAACAAAAATGCAAACGCATATCTTGTCAATGACGATAAATGCTGTGGTTTCTTCCTTAAAAGCCAGGGGAATAAGACTTGCAATGATGATGAATAACATGAAGAAATCATAATAGGCGCTGATCTGATCTCCGTCTTTTGACTTCTCTATTATTTCAAATATTCTCGCTCTCATTAGGCCAACATCTCCTTTGGTAAACACACGCCACTTAGCGTAATCATTATTATAACATATGTTTTAAGCCTTCACAATTATCGAGTCAGGCCTGAAATAATATAATCCCCTCTAACGATTACCTGCAACAGCAACAACAGGTTTTAGAAATCAGAAAGAAGAATGAAAGAAGTTTGACAAATCCATTTTACGACTCTATAATGACTTCGAGCAACATTCGACGACTATAAAAAAAGAAGAGAAGCACCATCAAAGAGGGACAAATTGGCGAACTTGATTATTCGATGGAAGGGGAAAAACGATGGAAAAATACACAGATCTGGAACAGGCGATCCAAGACCCATCACTCGCCATCATAACCGATCGTATAAGCACACAGACCGAACTCAACCAAATTTATGTTAAATATAAAGTCCTTCCGAAAAAACAGAAACGATTCTGCAATTATTACTCAAATGAATTCCTGGGCCACACGGTACCGGAAATGTATGTCCTTGTAAGAGATAAACTGATCGCAGACAGTGAGATCTTTGGAGAATGGCAGCTGCCAAACGAAACATTCATCGTTTCAGAACCGGATCTTTATTACAAGGAAGATAGTTTCAATTCAGGGGAGACAAACATATGCTTTATTCTCGGCCATTCCGGAAGCGGGAAATCCATGATGGCAAGAACCCTTGAGGGAGACGATATAGATCATATCGAGCTCGACGATCTGCTCCTGACCAAGGATCATTTCACAATGGATGCACTGAAGGACTATTCTGATATGGTGTACAGCTTCTTTAACGGCGAAGGAGCAAAGTACTATATCGGTGTTGAGGAGAGAAACAGTCTTTCAAAGGAAGAATACGAAGACAAGGTATTTGTTGACTTCGTGAACTTCGCAATGGATTATTCCAGGCAGCATCCGGAAAAAAAGTTTATCATAGACGGGATCTGGATCTACCTCTATTTCGATGACCCTTCCGTATTTAAGGATTATGCGGTATTCATCAAGGGCACGTCTTTCCTGAAATCCAAAATCCGTGCGACGAAGAGGGAGATGCAGAGAGACAAGGAAACGATTCAGGACAGGAAACAGATGTTCGGAAGAGAAGCCAGAAATTACCTGCTTGATGAGAATAAGATCAACAGTTACCGCAGCTTCTTCAGTGACAGGAAAGAAACGATTTTCAGAGAAGAGACAAACGAAGCAGCGAAAAAGACCGAGCTCATTATGAACGAGTTGAACAGCATCGATAAGTGTTTCGTAAACAATGACGCAGACGGAATCAAAGAGATCCTGAAAAGAGCGGAAGAGAATACCGAGCTATCCAACTGGAACAGGCTGAGGATCGTCAACGAATGCAGATTAGCTTTAACTGAATTATAAAAAAGACATCGGAGCCTGCAGCGAATGAGCCGCAGGCTTCGATATCTTTCGGTTATTCTGTTCAGGTGTACCGGTCTCCCGTTATACCGTGTCAGTTATCTCGGACAAAGGTGTTGTCCCGTACAGCATAAAGGGCGCCGTCCCAGTAGAGCGCGTCATCGGCTTCGCTGTAGGTCAGCGGTGTGACAAACTCGCCGTTGGCATCGAGGTAGCTGTAATGGAGTTCCAGGCTGGAATCACTGAGCTTCTTCCAGACGAAGGTCTCGTTGGTGGTGATGGTCTGCGTGTAGGGACCGGAAGATGCCCCGTTCTGATAGAGATTGGTGGCATTGTAGAACGAGCCGTCGGCATTCAGAACGACGTAGACGGAAAAGTCATCGCCGTAAGGGGAAGGGGGAAAACGCCAGGCACCGACGAGCGGATCGACCGGCTGTGCACTTTCTGCCGGGGCGGCTTCCACGGTCGGGGTTGCAGGAGTGGTCTGAGCCGGGATGGAATTATCCGCACAGGCGGTCAGCATGGTGATCACCATCAGGACTGCAAGAATGAAAGAAACTGCAGTGATCGATTTCTTCATGGACATAGTAACCTCCGTATTCTGTTCTGCAGATCGTGTGAGCGCTGATCTGTATAGCAGGATCATCATACGACAGGAACCGTCACAGAACTGTCACACGACCGGGAGAAGCCATTAAAAATCCCGGGAGCGGATCCGCTCCCGGGATAAAAAAGTTTGTTAGGAGAATTATGCTGTTCTTGAGGCTTACTGGATGCCATCGACAAGGGCAATGACCTGATCTGAGGTAAGGCCGGAACCTTCTTTTCCCATGTTGTAAGAGATGGAAACATGTCTGCCGTCGGGGAGGTCATAGGTCGCAGCGTTGACTGTCGTGCCGTCACCGCGGCAATTTACCGTAAGGGCCCCGACCTGGATGGGCCAGTTCGCGGAGTAATTAGTGTAGTCTCCGCTCAGATCGTTTCCGCTGCTGACGGTGGATTTGCGGATGATCAGGGAGTTGGCATCGGAGTAGTTCGCTTCCAGTGTGCCGGTCTTGGCGCGGAAGCTGGGATTGGAAGAGGTGCCGCCGGGCAATGCTGCACCGCCCGGAGTGGAAAAAGTGACGCCGGAGATGGAGATCGCGGCATTCAAGTCTACGGCATTTGTCCAGTCGTTAGCGACCACTGTGGAAGCTGTTGCGGCAGAAGCGGCAGAAACCGTGCTGTCCGCGGCAGCCTGCGTTGCACCCTGGACCGTGATGGTGGCCATCTTGGTGTCAGCGGTACCGCTGTTGTTGGAGTAGCGGCAGTATACCTTCCAGCCGTTGGCATTCAAAGGAATGTTCTGCAGCTGCATGGTGCCCTGGTCGCCGCCTACGATCTTCATCTGCGGGAACTGTTTGGAAACTGCCTCGTTGGTATATTCATAGTCGCTGCCATCTGGGCTGACGAAGTGCCACCGGGCCAGAATGGCGCCGGTATGCTTGGCAACGAACCAGGCGGACTCACCGGGTTTTACAGTTTCATCGGTGGGATCCTTGGTGACTTTCGGACCATTGGCGGCATTGGCCGCTGCGGCTGCCGCATCGGTATTGGCTGCGGTGACATTCCCGGCCCCTTCAACCGTCAGCAGCGCGGACTTGGAATCCACAGAACCGTTGACGTTCCAGAAATGGCAGTAGAACCGATATCCGTTCAGTTCGGCAGGAATGTTCGATAGTTTCATCGAATCGTATTCGCCGTTGTGGATGTTGAGATTCGGGAACTGTTTGGCCAGGACATTGTTGCCGTTTTCGTCTTTGGTATCGATCGCGATATCCGTGCCGTCCGGACTGACAAAGTGCCAGCGGGCGAAGTTGGCGCCTCTGTGATTGGCGACAAACCAGCAGGAACCGCCGACCTGAACCTTTTCATCCGTCGGATCTTTGGTGATAACCGGAGAGCCGGGAGCAGGTCCGGCTGGGGTGGGAGCCGGGGTCGGCGCTACAGTTGGCGCAGGCGTTGCGGGAACCTGAGCAGACGGGGTGGGGGTTGCGGCGGCCACGGGCACGGCAGGCGTGTTGACGACCGGAACCGTAGAAATCGAAGGCGTGCCCATCACGAGCGAGGAGCCGCTCTGATTCATGTCGTCACCGAGAGACATGGAATAGGTGAAGGTAGAGGGATCGCTGCCGATATAGGCGAGGTCGTCGGTCCAGGCCAGGTTCTTGCCGGAGATGGTGAAGCGGCCGGTGCCGCTGGAAGAAACCAGTCTGTTGGACTGAGCACCCGTCTCGCTCTTGGTCTGTTCCATCATCACTGCATCGTTATAGACGATGGCCTGCTTCTGGGGGTCATAGGTGCCGGTCATTTCCCAGTGGGCGCTCTCCGTGGCGCTGCCGGGCCAGTCGATCGTGATGGCGGCAGTCTGAGAATCCCTGGCAGTCAGACGGAGTGTGCCGCGATGTGCGAGCTGCTCGGAATAGACACCTTCCAGATCCATCATGTTTACAGTGTTTTGCACCGCAACAGTGGTATCGGTATCGGAAGCGATATCCGCACCGTCTTTATTGAGGAAGGGAAGCGGAAACGGCAGGCTGCAGGCACTGAGCAACAGGCTGCAGACGAGACAAAGCACGGCAAGATACAGAAATCTCTTTTTCAAAATGTCCAATCCTCCTTTTACATAAAGGAATACTTAAAGGAATTTTACCACTTGAAGGCATAATTTACAATTACAATCCGGAAACAATTGCATATATTGTGATGTTTTCTGTTCCA
>CAZMXF010000038.1:0-14708 GCA_964570015.1 uncultured Oscillospiraceae bacterium
TATATCTATGCCCGCCTCGGAAACCCGACCTGCGCCGCACTGGAAGAGACCTTTGCCAAACTGGAAGGCGGCGAGGCAGCCATCGTGACCGTCTCCGGCATGGGCGCCATCACCGCGACCATCTGGACGAATATCTCCGCCGGCGAAGAGATCGTCGCCGACAAGACGCTCTACGGCTGCACCTTTGAGTTCTTTGAGCATCATCTGAGCCGCTTCGGCGTGAAGGTCCACTTCATCGAGATGACCAATGAGGAAGAGCTCCGTGCCGCACTCAACGACAAGACCAGAATCGTCTATCTGGAGACCCCGGCCAACCCGAACCTGAAGATTACCGACATCGAGAAGACCGCGAAGATCGCCCACGAATTCAACCCCGCAATCAAGGTCATCTGCGACAACACCTTCTGCTCCCCGTATATCCAGCGCCCGCTGGAGCTGGGTGCCGACATCGTCGTCCACTCCGCCACCAAGTACATCAACGGCCACGGCGATCTGCTGGCCGGTTTCGTCGTGAGCGATGCTGAAACCATCAACCAGATTCGCCTGGTGGGCATCAAGGACATGACCGGCGCTTTCATGCCGGCAAACGAAGCCTTCCTCGTGGCCCGCGGCCTGAAGACCCTGGAGCTGCGGATGCTGCGGCACTGCGAAAACGCCATGAAGGTCGCCCAGTACCTGAAGACCAACGACAAGGTGGAGAAGGTCTTCTATCCCGGCCTGGAGGATCACGAGGGACATGAGATCGCGAAGAAACAGATGCACGGCCTCTACGGCGGCATGGTCAGCTTCATCGTCAAGGGCGGACGCGAGAAGGCGGCCGTCGTTGCCGACAATGTGAAGGTCGCCACCCTGGCGGTCTCCCTCGGCGCCACCGAGACCCTGATCGAGCACCCGGCCTCCATGACCCACTCCCCCTACTCCGAGGAAGAACTGGAAGCAGCCGGCATCCCCGCCGGTCTGATCCGCTTCTCCGTCGGTCTGGAAAACCCGGAGGACATCATCGCAGACCTGCAGCAGGCCTTCGACAAGATCTGATCCCTGACATTCCGTATAGCCGAAAGCACCGGCCGGAGACAGAATCCATTGCGGTTCTGTCCCCGGCCGGTTTTGCAGATATCGGAACCTGGCTGATTGTTAAAATTTTTTCTTTCCCTTGCTTTCTTTCAGCTTTTCCGTTATAATGCTGACAATTGATGAACAATGAACAATAACTCGTTTCCATTGTTCCGCTCTTTTAAGACAGAAGTGCAAGGAAAGGAACCTGTCCGATGAATGATTCCACTCTTCTTTCCCAGGTCGGCGGCGAATCTGTCGTACAGCAGATTATCAATAAGATCACCGATGCCATTGTTTCAGGGGAACTGAAGCCCGGTGACCGTCTCCCGCCGGAGCTGGAACTGATTGAGGCCATGCATGTCAGCCGCAATACACTGCGAGCCGCAATTCAGACGCTCCGCGCATACGGTGTTCTTGAGGTTCGCCGTCCGGAGGGGACCTTTGTCTGTGAAAGCGTTTCACCCCAGATGTTTCACCCCATGCTTTACAGCATTATCATGGCAAAGCAGGGAGCGGACAAAGATATCATAGGCTTCCGGAAAATATTGGACATGGGTATCTCCAAGCTGCTGATCCAGCAGGGGATGACCGAAGACGAGACGACAGAATTGGAACGGCTGTATCAGGACCTGGTGGAGAAGATCCGCGCAGACGATCCGGATATCAGGGATATTGTTGCGGCGGACTTGCGCTTTCACGATGGCATTGCCAAGGCCACACACAATGCGCTGGCCGTGCAATTCAATGCTTTTCTTCTGAACCTGACAGAAGAATCCCGAATTCGGTCGGTCCAGCGGATTTTTGATAACCAGGACAGGGAATACCTGGTCGATGTGCATCGTATGCACCTGGATGCTTTGGAGAACAAACCGGATTCCGATCTTGACAAAGCATTGGATTACAGTTACCTCTACTGGAAGGATTCCTTTAATCCGTCAATTTAGATAAAAAATAGAGGTAAAATTTAGAATAAACGCCAAAATTTAATGAAAATGACGAATAGCGCTTGACAGATGTCAGGCGCTATATTATGATGCAATTGTTCATTGGTGAACAATGAACGTTGATCAAATAAAAGGCGAGACGAAACTGAAAGAAATGGAAACGAGTAAGAAGAAGGGATGAACGCCATGAGAGAAAACCTGAGCATACCCCAGCTGCAGAACAAGTGCATTGACCTGAAAAAGAATGCCATCTCCATGATCTACAAGGCGCAGTCCGGTCATCCCGGCGGCTCCCTGTCGGTGGCGGATTTTGTTACGGCCTGCTACTGGCATGCCATGGATGTGGATCCGCAGAACCCCAGATGGGCGGATCGGGACCGCTTTGTCCTGTCGAAGGGACATGTGTGCCCGGCACAGTATGCGGCGCTCGCGATGAAGGGCTACTTCCCGATGGAAGTGCTGGATACGTTGCGCAAGGAAGGATCCCCCCTTCAGGGGCACCCCAGCATGAACAAGTGCCCCGGCATCGATATTTCCACCGGCTCTCTGGGCCAGGGCCTGGCCTGTGCGGTCGGCATGGCGCTGGCGGCGAAGCTGGATAACAGAAGCTACAATGTCTTCTGCGCAGTCGGTGACGGCGAGTGCAACGAGGGCGAGATCTGGGAAGCCTGCGGTACCGCGTACAAGTATAAGCTGGACAACCTGATTGTCTTTGTTGACTGGAACAACCTGCAGCTGGATGGCACCTGTGAAGAGATCATGCCGCCCATCAGTCTGGCGAAGAAGTTCGAAGCCTTCGGCTTTGAGGTCTATGAAATCAACGGAAATGACATGACGGAGGTTGTCGAAGCGATGGACAGGGCGCTGGCCTCAAAGAACGGTCTGCCCAAATGTATTGTCGGCAAGACAGTGAAGGGCGCCGGAGTCAGTTTCATGGAAAACCAGTGTGGCTGGCACGGTGTTGCACCGAATGACGAGCAGTACAGACAGGCCATGGAAGAACTGGACAGCCAGTATGTAACGTGCTGAGGAGGGGCGAACAATGAACTTTGGAAAGAAAATTCCCACCAGAGACGGCTTCGGCGATGAGATCGTCGCCCTTGGCAAGGAAAATGAGAATATCCTGGTCGTCGACGCGGATATCGGCAAAAGCTGCAAAACCGGAGCGTTCCGGAAGGAACTCCCGGAGCAGTACCTGAACGTCGGCATCGCAGAACAGAACTGCGCGGGCGTCGCGGCCGGCCTTGCCACCTGCGGGAAGATCCCCTTTGTCGTGACCTATGCGGCTTTCGGCAGCATGCGCATGTGTGAGATGATCCGCCAGGAGATTGCCTATCCCCACCTGAATGTGAAGATCGCCTGCTCCCACGGCGGTGTAACGCCGGCGAATGACGGGGCTTCTCACCAGGCTATCGAGGATATGGGCATTCTGGCCACGATCCCGAACATGACGGTTGTCATGCCGGCGGATTATCAGTCCGCACGCAAGCTGGTTCGTGCCGCGGCAAAATATGACGGTCCGGTGTACCTCCGTTTTACCCGGGATGCGATTCCGACAATTTATGATGAAACGGAAGAGTTCGAGCTGGGAAAAGCTAACTTCCTTCGGGAGGGGCGGGATCTCGCCATCATCGCAAACGGCGATACGGTACGTCTCGCTATCGAGGCGGCAGAACTGCTCTCGGAAAAAGGCATCCAGGCACGTGTGTTGGATATGCATACCATCAAACCACTGGACATGGAGGCGACCGTCAGTGCAATCCTGGACTGCAAAAGGGTGATTACCGTAGAAGACCACAACATCGTCAACGGGCTCGGTGCGGCAGTGGCCTGTGTTGCTGCTGAAATGGGACGCGGCAGGGTCTGGCGTATAGGAATTCAGGACCAGTTTGGCCAGTCTGCTCCATATGAGAGGCTCCTGGAGATGAATGGAATCACGGTAGAGAATATCGTCTCTGTCGCCCGGAATCTGCTGAAGCGATAATAGATAGCACTGCAGCGGAATAGATCCTGTTATAAATTACTGCCGGAAAGGCAGTGAAATAAAAAAAGAAAGGACAAACAAAATGAAAAGAACACTCTCCATCCTCCTCGCGCTCGTTATGGTCTTTGCGCTCTTCACCGTCAGCGCTTCTGCCGACTATGACGTGAACAATGTCGAATCCCTGTTCATCATCATGACCTGCAACGGTCAATCTGACGCAGCCAACGACTGCATCGGCGCCAACCTCTTTGCCCAGTACATCCAGGAAGCTTCCGGCGGCAAGATCACAGTCCAGCTCTTCAACAATGACCAACTGGCGGGCGGCGATATGACCAAGGGCCTTGAGCTGGTCGTCAACGGTGATGTCCAGATCGACATTCACTCCACCTCCATCATCTCCCGTCTCGACAACCGGCTGATGGTCTCCTGCCTGCCCTGGACCTTCGCCAGCTATGATGACTGCGAAGCCGCGTTCCTCGGCGGTGCCGGCGGTGACTTTGTTGCCTCTGTTCTGGCTGAGCACGGCCTGACCTATCTCGGTGCGCTGCACAACGGCTTCAAGGCCATGACTTCCAGCAAGAAACTGATCACCCAGCCTGCCGACCTCGTCGGTCAGAAGATCCGTACCCCGGGCGGAGACCTCTGGAACGGTTTCTGGAGCGCTCTGGGTGCTTCTCCCCAAGCCATGTCCTGGGCCGAAGTTTATACTGCCATGCAGCAGGGAACCATCGACGGCCATGACAACTCCCTGAGCACCATCAACTCCGCGAATGTCCAGGAAGTCCAGAAGTACATCACCATCTCCAACCACACCTATGAAGCGTTCACCTGGACCGCAAACACCGCATGGTTCGAAGGCCTGAACGCCGATACCCAGGCCTGCATCCGTGAGTGCGCCGACAAGGCCTGCCGCGATGCCAATGCCCAGATCGTCGCCTCCATGGATCAGATCAAAGAGTCCTTCATCAATGACTACGGCTGCGAAGTTTATGAGCTGAGCCCTGAAGAAGTTGAAGTCTTCAAAGAGGCTGTTGCCGGTGTCACTGCAGAGTATGCGGCGCAGTATGGTGAGGACGCCTGCACCGCCTTCGGCATTGTCGTCGAAGAAAAGGCAGCCTGATTCTCTCCCAGGTAAAACCCTATGGCTTCTCCGGGCAACCGGAGAAGCCAAATTTAAAAAATCCGAAACTCCATAATTTTCTGTAGTAAAACGACAGCTTACCGGGTCCCGCCCGGTTGAAATGAGAGGGTCTAAGTGAAGAAAGTTATCAAATTTCTCAATGAGCTGGAGGATAATTTTTGCGCCGTTATCCTCGCAATTATGACAGTGCTCGCGTTTATCAACGTCATTGCGCGCTACGTCTTCCTCGCCTCCTTCCCCTGGGTGGAGGAACTCAACCGTCTGGGGCTCGTTATTCTGACTTACGTCGGTGCGGCGGTCGCACTGAAGCAGCACGCTCATCTCGGTCTGTCAATTCTCACAGACCATCTACCGAAGCCCCTGCAGAAAGCCTGCACGGTTTTTGGCTGCATCTGCGGTCTTTTCCTCTGCTATGTTGCAATTCAATACGGCTATAAAATGGTCGTCAATGAGTACAGCCACAATGTGCTGACTCAGGGCATGCAGTGGCCGGAATACCTGTTCGGCCTGTGGCTCCCGGTCGGCTGTGTGGTACTGGCCATCCGTTTTGTCCAGCAGATCATCTATGTCTTCATCGGAAAGGAGGAAACGGAAGAATGAATACGTCTCTGGTTCTGTTCGGCTCCTTCTTCATTCTGCTTTTCCTGAATGTGCCGATCTCGGTTTCTCTCGGCGTTTCCAGTATTCTGACACTGCTTGCGAGTCCGCTTCCGAACAGCATGCTGAGCCTGGTTGCGACGAATCTCTATACTGCATCCAACAAGTACGTCCTGCTTGCCATTCCCTTCTTCATACTCGGCGGCAATATCATGGATGTCAGCGGAATCTCCACCCGCCTCATCGACTTTTTCCGCTCCCTGGTGGGCCACACCCGCCACGGCCTTGCAATGGTCTGCGTCATTGTCGCCTGTTTCTTCGCGGCGATCTCCGGCTCCGGTCCGGCAACGGTGGCGGCCCTCGGTGCCATCCTGATCCCTGCCATGACCAACACCGGTTATGAGAAGTCCACAAGCGCTGCGCTCATGAGTACGGCCGGCGCCATCGGTATCGTCATTCCCCCGTCGATCACCTTCGTGGTCTACGGTTCTGTTACCGGTACCTCCATCGGTTCCCTGTTTATGTCCGGTATCATTCCCGGCGTTCTGATCGGCATTTTCATTTACTATGCCATGAAGCTCTCTTCCAGAGGCCGTGACCTTCTTCAGCAGCCGAAAGCTTCCGGCGCCGAGCGCTGGGCCTCCTTCAAGAACGCGGTCTGGGGCCTGCTGATGCCCGTCATCATCCTGGGCGGTATCTACGGTGGTATCTTCACCCCGACCGAAGCGGCGGCGGTTTCCGCAGTCTACGGTTTCATCGTCGGCCTTTTCGTCTACCGCACCCTGAAACTGAAGGACATCATGCGTATCCTCCGCCAGAGTGTCTCCCAGACAGCGGTCGTTATGTTCATCATCGGCTGCGCTGCCGTCTTCGGCAACACTCTGACCATCACCGGTATCGCCGCAAAGGCCAGTGCCAGCCTGATCTCCATCGCCGGTGGCAACAAGTATATCTTCCTGCTGATGGTGAACATCATCCTCATCATCGCCGGCTGCTTCATCGATGCCAACTCCGCCCTGTACATCCTCTGCCCGATCCTCTTCCCGATTGCGCAGAAGCTGAATATTGACCCGGTCCACCTGGGCGCGGTCATGGTTGTGAACCTGGCCCTCGGCCTGATTACCCCGCCGGTCGGCGTGAACCTGTTTACCGGCTGCGGTGTGGCCGGCATCCCGCTGAGCGAGATGATCAGGAAAATCTGGCCCTTTGTGTTCGCCGTCCTGATTGTTCTGCTTCTCATCACTTATATCCCCGGTATTTCCCTGCTGCTGCCAAATCTGATGGCAAAGTAAGCGCTGAAAGGAGTCTTTATCCATGAGAGCCGGATATTTTGAAGCTGTCCGTGTCGCCTGTTTCCGCGACGACATGCCGGAACCTCAGATTACCAAGCCCGATGACGTTAAAATCCGGATCCGCAAGTGCGGTATCTGCGGATCCGAAGTTCATGCCTATCACGGCAAGCACCCCTTCCGCATCCCCCCGATCGTCTCCGGTCACGAAGCGGCCGGCGATGTGGTGGAGGTTGGTTCCGCCGTCACGGACTTCAAGCCCGGTGACCGTGTGGTCGTCGAACCGCATTACGGCTGTGGAGAGTGCTGGTATTGCAGGCACGGTCTCTACAATGTCTGCACCTCAAAGAAGGTCCTGGGTGCCGGCGGATGGAGCGGCGCCCTGGGCGAGTACATCGTCACACCGGAGCGTACCGTTGTTCACCTTGCGGACAACCTCTCCTATGAAGAGGGTGCTCTGATCGAACCGGTTGCCAATGGCATGTACGCCGTCCGCAATGTCGACATTACCCCGGAGACCACCATGTGCATAATCGGTGCCGGACCGATCGGGATCGGAGACGCCATCTGTGCCAAACTCTGGAATCCGAAGCTCATGATCATTGCCGACATTTCCGACTTCAACCTTGAGAAGGCAAAGCTCATGTGCCCCGAGGCCGTCACCGTGAACAGCCGCCGCGAGAGCCTGGAAGAAAAAGTCCTGGAACTGACCGACGGTGTCGGAGTAGACAAGACCTTCCTCGCCTTCGGCGACGAACCTACCATCACTCAGGCCATGACCGTAACGCGCCGTGCCGGACAGGTGATCCAGCACGCCCTGATGGAGGATGGCATCGGTTTCTGCTACCGTCTGCACCAACAGCATGAGCTGGACTTCAAGGCGTTCAACATGTACCAGAGGAAGGACTTCGAGCTGATATGCGATGCATTGGCAGAGGGAAAGATGGATCTGAGCCATTTTGTCACCCAGCGCTATCCGATAGAACAATTCAAAGAAGCAATCGAGATGGCGGACAAACGGCCCGAGCCGGTCCTGAAGGTCATGATGGACTTCTGATCCGTCACATGTTACAATGAAGAACACCCGGTTCTTTCCCACTGGGGAGGAGCCGGGTGCACTTTCTTATGAAATTATAGGAGGCATCCTGATGACTTCATATCCTGTACTTCCTGCTGAGACCCTGAAACAGCTTCCGCCGCACTGCGGAGAGATCCGGGCGCGGCTCTCAGAGGCGCTGAACAGCCTGAACCGGAAGATCGTCGTCCTGGACGACGATCCCACAGGCGTACAGACCGTACACGATGTCTATGTCTATACCCGCTGGGACAAGGAGACCCTGACGGAAGCCTTCCTGGCGCCGGAGAGGATGTTTTTCATCCTGACCAATTCCCGCGGTCTTACCGCGCCGGAGAGCCTGGCGCAGCAGCGGAAGATCGCAGAGAACCTGGCCACCGTCTCGGCGGAGACCGGGATGGACTTCATCCTGCTCAGCCGGGGCGATTCCACGCTCCGCGGCCACTGGCCCATGGAGACCGAGGTGCTCCGGGAGACGCTGGAGAGCAGTGGCCGGAAGTGCTTTGACGGCGAGGTGCTCTATCCCTTCTTCCGGGAGGGCGGGCGCTATACGCTGAACGATGTCCACTATGTTCTGCAGGGGGAACAGCTTGTCCCGGCGGGACAGACAGAATTTGCGAAGGACAAAAGCTTCGGTTATAGGGCTTCTTCTCTGTCCGAATGGTGCGAGGAAAAGTCCGGTGGACGCTTCCCTGCCGCCGCTTGCTGCCATGTTTATCTGGAAGAACTGCGTGCCGGGGACGTGGACGGAATCGCGGCGAAACTGAAGGCGGTCTCCGGCTTCGGGAAGATTACGGTGGATAGTGCCGATTATGAGGACGTCGCGGTCTTCACCGCCGCTCTCTGTGAGGCGATCGCCGACGGGAAGGAATTCCTTTTCCGCTGCGCCGCAGCCCTGCCAAAGGTGCTGGGCGGCGTGGGGGATATCCCCCTGCTCACCCGGGAGGATCTGGTAGACCGGGACAATCGGAACGGAGGCATCATCCTGGTCGGGTCCCATGTGAACAAGACGACGCGCCAGCTGGAAGCGCTGCACCGCAGCGATCTACCGATCGAGATGATCGAGTTCGATCAGCACCGGGTTCTGGAAGAACACGGCCTTGAAGACGAAGTCTCCCGTGTGCTCGCACTGGTAGAGGCGTTTCTGCCTGCCGGAAAGTCAGTCGCGGTCTTCACCCGCAGAGACCGTCTGGATCTCCCCACCGCGGACAGGGATCGTCAGCTGCAGATCTCCACACAGATTTCGGACGCGCTGACCAGTGTGATCGGGAAACTCCCGGTTCGCCCGTCCTTCATCGTGGCCAAGGGCGGCATCACGTCCAGCGACGTGGGCACCAAGGCCCTCCGGGTCCGCAAAGCCCTGGTCAAGGGCCAGATCCGCCCGGGCATCCCGGTCTGGCAGACCGGGGAAGAGAGCCGCTTCCCGAATCTCCCCTATGTGATTTTCCCGGGCAATGTGGGGGCCGAAGACGATCTCCTTCGGATCGCAGAGACCCTGATCGGCAAATAAGGAAAACAGAATACAGACAATCATCATGAAAAGCAAGGACTGCACCACCGTAATTGGCGATGCAGTCCTTGCTTTTACAAAGGCTGCTGTGCCTGAGGCATCCCTTGTGTGTTACCTCTTCCTGAATTCTTCTGTAACGGAATAGAGAAACCCCTTTTCAGCATTGCGATTAATGATAGCAGAGACTTCTTCAACCGATAGATCGGGACATTCCGTAAGCCACCACCGCAAAACAGTCATCGCATGGGCGGCGAACAGACGTGCGTAAAGATATCCTCTTTTTTCATTATTCTTATTGATACGATATGTTCTACAAATGGAAGAAAACATATAGGTGCTGATGATATCTGTCGTTCGTTGAAACAGGTCCGTTGGGAGCTCACTGTTCCAGAGCAGAATCATGGTATCTCGGTTATTCCGGATGGCAGTTGCAAATTGCATGACATTCATACTCTGCAGAGATGTGTTGCTATAATCCAGAACGGAAGCATTTTCAGGGAGCAGGTCCTGAAATATCCCAGCATATTTTTCGACAATTTTGTTTGCAAGATCATAGATATCTTCGAAATTTCGGTAGAATGTGGTGCGATTGATCTGGCAATGAGTTACAAGAAGAGAAACGGTTATTTTATGAAATGGCATTGTTCTCAAACAGGATAGAAATTCCCTCTCGATAGCTGCTCGTGTTTTTATATTTCTCAGGTCTGTACCGGCCATAATGCCCTCCCTAATATGTGACAATGATGAGACGTTTGTTGCATAAGCAACAAATGACTCAGAGTTGATGCTTGTTCTCATATTACATTGATTATATCATTATTTCAACTCAGGGAAAATCTATTTTAATAAAGGATGGTTTGTTATGAATATCAGCAGACGCAATTTCCTGAAAGGGGTTGTAGGCACGGTATCGTTGGCAGCTTTAAGCAGTCTGCCCCAGGTTCACGCCTATGCCAATCAGGAAGAACAGAAATGGGTCCCGGAGAAAGAACTGGAATGTGATATTCTTGTTGTTGGGGCAGGGGGCTCCGGCTTAGCGGCCTGTGTGGAAGCGGGAGAAGCGGGCGCCAGGGTCATCTGTATTGAAGGGCAGGCAATAGCAGGAGGCGGTGAAAAAGGAGTCGAAGGCTGCTTTGGAATCGGCTCTCAGATGCAGAAAGAGCGGGGCATCGAAATCTCTATGGGTGAGATGATCCGTCAGGAACTGACTTCCGCTCAGTTCCGGAATAACAGCGTCGGATACATCGATCTAATTAAGCAGTCGGGCAGCAACATAGACTGGCTGATTGAGCACGGTGTCCAGTTTGGCGATGTGAATTCCGGTGACCGCGCAAATCCTGATCATGCCAAGGTGTTTCATCATTTCACCTCCGGGGCGGGGATGTCGGACTATGTTGCTCCCATGGTAGCCGCAGCAGAAAAAGTCGGTGTACAGTTCCTCTATGAAACAAAAGGACAACAGCTTATCAAGGACAGCGACGGGAGAGTCACAGGCGTCTTCGCAACCGATGCGAACGGAAAGTGCTTACGAATCAACGCATCCTCTGTCATTGTCGCAACGGGTGGATTTGCAGACTACAGTGAATATCTGGCAGATGATTTTGCCAACATGGAAGAATACCATTATCTTGCTTTTCCCGGTAACGACGGCAGTGGTCATAAAATGGTCACCGAAGCGGGCGGAGCAAGCAATCGCGCGAACACTTCCTATTTGACCTGCCTGAGCATTCCAGGGCTGCCGAGCTATTTCGTCGGCGGGAAATATAGTTATATGCTGGGTGTTACAGCGCCCTATGCCATCTGGATCAACGAAGATGCAGTCCGGTTTGTAAACGAAGATTTTTCCATGTCAAATCCTATGCTCATGGATGTGCCCGCTAGAAGAAATAAAACCAATTATATTGTCCTGGATCAAGGTGCCCTGGATCTTTATATGAATGGTGACGAATCAGCCGCGGCCGAGCTGGCAAGCGGGATCGAATCCGGAGAGATTCTTACGGGAAACACGGTTGAAGAGCTGGCAGAGGCTATGAAAGTTGACCCCGCGACTCTAAAAGAAACTTTCGATCATTATAATGCTTCCTGTGAAGCCGGTGATGACGATTATTATGGAAAGAGGAAGGAGTTCCTGATCCCGTTAATAAATACACCGTATTATGCTTTCCACGTAATTCATGATACCTGTGTTTCCATCGGCTCGGTTAAAACAAACAACAGATTTCAGGCCGTAGACCAGAGCGGCAATGCGATCGATGGCCTATATGTCGTGGGTGTTGAGGGGACCATGCTGTGGAGCAATGTATACACCATGGAAGTCGCCGGCTCCTGCAACGCCAACAACGTGAACTCCGGACGCAGGGCTGCGCAATATGCCGTTGCGGAATTGAAACGATAAGCCAAAGAT
The DNA here is from genome assembly GCA_964570015.1 of uncultured Oscillospiraceae bacterium. GTDB lineage: Bacteria > Bacillota > Clostridia > Oscillospirales > Oscillospiraceae > Limivicinus. The sequence goes on from CAZMXF010000038.1 coordinate 12,001, forward strand.
TATTAGGAATCCTCAAAATGAAAAAAGCACTCTCGATTCTTATTGTTTTCGCACTCCTCTGCAGCTTTTGTACAGCTTTTGCCGACAATGAAGTCCATTCGGAAATCGGATTAACAGACTGGGTTGCAGCGGGTAATGCAACAGGCGTCAATGCTGGAGCTTTCCTCCCCGGGCCTGAAAACAGACCCTCCCGTTCGGAACTGGAGAAAATGCTTTCACTCGCAAACACTTATTTCATGTGCCACATGCTCACCGGTGCACATTTTGTTGTCATTCAGGATGCAGAAAAGCAGGCTGAGATTCTCAATCTCTTCACTATGTTTGCCGGTCTTGACACCACGGGGACAGTGACGGTGCTTGTTATGGCGGATGGTCTAAAAGACCAGGAGCATCATGCTGCCCAGTACTTTCCCGGCCCAACTGAAGTAAACGGTGGAAATCCAGAGTACTGGAATATGTATTATGGGATTCTGGAATCCGGCTGGGCATCCGGTTATCTGAATCTTTTAGCTCGTGATATGGGGTATCGCACCCGGGTATTTGCTGCACTGAACATTCCCAATGCGCCCAATGCGGAAACCGGGGAAGTCGATTACTATGGTACCGGTGGTAATTTTGATTATATCAACGGGGAAAACTGGGAAATTGACCAGTATATGAGAAGCAAAGACGGATCCCAGGAATTTGATCACTATGTTCTCGCCCTTGATGACACAATACCGCTTGACGGCAATGTAACACTTCTCTGTGCAATGGTTATTGGCAAAATAAATGAAGTGGATGCAACCAGCGGAGCTACCCCGACGATCGCACTCTCTCCAAAACGCATGTCAAACTATGATTTCTGGGATTGGGATGACAACTATGTTCCGGAAGCAAATCATGCTTATGATCTCTCCAAAATCCCTGACGGAACATATGTCGGGAACGGCGCAGATCTCCACGGTCAGATTACTGTTTATGTAACGATTGAAAATGGTGCCATTACTGCCGTCGAAGTGGATGATGCATCCAAGGAGATCATGCTGAGCACTGACGACCAGCTTGCCCTGTTTTTCCAGTCTGTAGTAGACGCACAGTCCACAAACGTTGATGGTATTTCAGGTGCGACGACTGAATCCTCGGCACTGAAAGATGCAATCACTCTGGCAATCATGTCAGGAGCGATTGCAGGATAATGAATTCTTTCCGGGGATATTATCATTCCCTGGACTGCTCTCGTACTGTACAGCGCCGTTTCTTCCTGTCGACAGAGATAGAATCAAAAGCGGACCATAATCGGATCGCCGCAACCCTGATCGGCTGATCACATCAAAACCCAGGGACGTCGGAATAAAACTGCATATCGTGCCATGAAAAAGCTCTCTGCTTTCCCGGATATCCGGTGAAGGCAGAGGGCTTTTCAGGCGTTATAAGAGCGGAGACGGTTTCAGGTGAACTGTTCGAATATCGTCTGAGCGATGCCGACTTCTTCATTCGTCGGCAGGACCAGCACGGTAACCGGGGAACCGGGCGCGGAGATAACCCCCTCGCCGCGGAGCGCGCGGTTAGCCTCCGGGTCAAACGAAACCCCCAGACAGGAGAGCCGGGAGCAGACCTTCTCTCGAACGAGGGCCGAGTTCTCCCCGATGCCGCCGGTGAAGACAAGATAGTCCATCCCGCCGAGCTCGGCAAAGAAGCCGCCAATATAGCGGATCACGGACTCGCAGAAAGCGTTGATGGCAAGAGCGGCACGCTCGTTTCCGGCTTCTGCTGCCTCCTGGATATCCCGCAGGTCATTGCTCACGCCGGAGATGCCGAGGAGGCCGCCTTTCTTGTCGATGCCCTTCATGATTTCGTCCAGCTCCATGCCCTGGGAGAGCAGGTAGGGGATGATGTAAGCGTCAATGTCGCCGGAGCGATTGGCATGGGGGATGCCGGTCTGGAGCGAGAAGCCGAAGGAGGTGTCCACGGACTTCCCGTCCTCAATGGCGCAGATGGAGCCGCTGCCGCCCATGTGGCAGGAGACCAGCTTGAAGTGCTCGCCCGCCCGCGCCCGGATCTGCCGTGCGATGTAGCCGTGGGAAGCCCCGTGATAGCCGAGGCGGCAGATGCCGTACTGCTCGTACCACTCATAGGGCAGGGCGTAGATGCGGCGGGAGAGCGGAATGGTGGTGTGGAAGGCGGTTTCAAAACAGCCCACCATCAGGCGATCCGGCAGAATGCTCCGAAAGACCCGAATGGCCTGGATATAGGGTGGATTGTGAGCCGGGGCGACGTCGACATAGGCCTCCATGGCCGCGATGACCTCATCCGTGAGCTCATGGACGCCGTAATAACCTTTGGCCAGAACGGTCTTAAAGCCGATGGCCTCCAGCTGTTCGATGGAATCCAGTGCGCCGGAGCCCTCGCCCAACAGATACTTCAGAAAGAGCCGGATCCCCGCGGCGTAATCCGGGACGGAGATCCCCTCCAGTTTCTCGGAAAAGCCGTTCTGGTTGTTCCGATAGGAGAAGATCGCGTCCTCGCGACCGACGCGTTCCGTTTTCGCCTCAACGAGAATTTCCGGAGATGGCATGTTGAAGAGCTTGTACTTCAGGGAAGTACTGCCCACGTTGCAGACCAGGATCAGCATGGTGATTGTTCCTCCGAGTTCGTTACTGCTTCTGGAAGAAGGTGTTGTCGGCGGAGGCGTCGGAGCGGAACTCCGTCCAGTAGACGCCGTAAAG
>CAZMXF010000039.1:0-14543 GCA_964570015.1 uncultured Oscillospiraceae bacterium
AAAACCATCAACAGAACGAGTCCAGCTATGAAATTGGAGTCTGGTGGATTTGCAAAGCATTAATATTGTAGAAACAAGAATCCAGCTATGAAATTGGAGTCTGGTGGGTTGCAAGACATTAATATTGCAAGAACTATCAAGGATCCTAGTGGTTCTCAAGACGCAAATTACTGCGCTTCCCGTTCCAACGCCGCCGCTTCTCTAAACCCATCATAGAAATTCTCCGAGACCTTCGGGTGCCCAATCTTGTTGGCGGCATCCACCACATCTTGTAAGTTGTCAGTAATACGGAAGATGGCAGTATCCTTAGATGCAATTAATCCCAGCGCAATCATCTTGCCAATCATTTTGTCAAACCCCTTCCAGTACGATTCCCCGATAAGGAACACGGGCATCTTTGGCATCTTGGATTCTTGCATCAAGCAGAGCACTTCTGATAGTTCGTCCATCGTCCCGAACCCACCCGGAAAGAATACAAAGACCTTAGCTGACATTGCGAGTGATACTTTGCGCGCAAAGAAATACTCGAACGTTAGGCAATCGGTGAGATATGGATTTGGGTGCTGCTCGTGCGCCAAAGTGATATTTAGTCCAATTGTGCGCCCGCCTATTTCATAAGCTCCATGCGAAGCGGCTTCCATGATGCCCGGACCCCCACCCGTAATAACAGCATGACCATTCTTGGCGAGCATACCACCAAGCTCGAAGGCCATCTGGCAGTATTTCGAATCCTGCGCTAGGCGCGCCGAACCAAATATCGTGACGCCCTGCGGGAATGAACGCACAATTTGTAATCCATGCCCCAAATCCTTGGCGTAAGCATTGGCTCGCTCTAAGTCGGCAATCGACAGCTTTTGTAATAATTCTTCTTCTGCTTTAATCATTTTTCCTCCTTTAGATTTTCTGTATTGGCATCATATGCGGTCTTAGCCCACGTCCTAGGACTCCGCGGTTTGCGCCCAACTTGCCGATGACAGATGTCGAATTGGCCGAAGCAAATACTAGCGATTTCTGGAATTCTCGCCCGTTTGCAATCTGCGCCAAGAATCCCGATCCGAAAGCGTCACCTGCACCAGTAGCGTCCTTTACGCGTATGTCTTCGTAGATACCGAATCGGTACGTTTCCGCGCCATTCGTGGCGATGCCACCCATCATGCCGTCGGTAATGATTACGGTCTTGACATAGCTAGCCAAATGATACAGTAGTTCTGTCAAAACTTTCCCAGGTACCAGTTTCCCCGCCTCGTCCTTATTGACATTCAATATATCAACATATTTTAGCAACTCTGTCAAGTCAGCTGCCTGTTCGAGTTCTCGTACACCCGGGTTAAACATTATTTTAGCACCAATCTCGTGTGCTTTTACGAAAAATCTCCGCAAGGTATCCAAATCCCCTCGCAGCGTCGTCACATATAGCCAATCGGGCTGGATTAAATCCAAATCTTTTTCGTCAAAATTCCCAAACTGTTCCGATGCGCCACGACAGGTTAGAATTGTGCGCTCGCCCGATTTCGAATCGAGCAGAATGATGGAAGTGCCGGTGGATTTTCGTTCTAGAAAATTCACGTAACTACTGTCTATGCCCTCTTGGCTTAGGACTTTCATAATCGCCATGCCGGCCGGGTCGCGTGCAATATTACCAATCAAAACCGCTTCGTGCCCATGCCTCGCAAACGTAATCGCCGAATTCACGCCGCCCCCACCAACCTCGTATGAAATACGGTCAATGTCAACTTTAGAGCCCACCAGTACTTTACCAAAAATCGCCGCATCTCCAATCGCAGTTGGCGTAAGGTCATCATGATCAATCAAATAAATATCTTGCAAAGCCGAACCTAGCGAAACGATGCGTGCCATTTATAATACCACCCCGTTTTTGTCAATTTCTGCCACCAATTCTTGGAAAGCTTGCGCTGGATCAGGCGCCTGTGAAATAGCCGAACCGACATTGATGACATCAAGGTCTGCATGAGCCAGAGCTCTCACATTCGTCATATTGGCGCCACCATCCCAACCGATTTCTACCTCCGGTTTCATATTGCGTACTAGTGGGATTTTTTCCATTTGCATCAAATCTGCCGGTGAACCCTGTACACCGAGTTGTCCGGCAAATATCAGCACATGGTCGGCTTCTTGAATATAGTGCTGCACGTTGCCAGGAAATGTCGATGGTAACAAAGCCACCCCCACTTTAATACCGGCTTCTTTGAGCTGTTGGAAGCTTGGCAACAAATCTTCAGACGCTTCCGCATGCAAGATACAAAGCGACGGTGACAGCTTCAGAATCGTATCAAGATGCTGCGAAGGATAGGCCGCCATCAAGTGTAAATCTGCCTCCCAGTTACGTGGCCACCATACATTGGTAATATCTAGCGTCTGAGTCGGCGCAAACACCCCATCAGTCACATCAACCTGCACCCGCCTCGTAAACACATTGATTCGCTCTGCTTGAGCGCGATAATCCTGTTTGTTGTCGGTTAATATCGTTGGCACGATTGATACGGTTCTAATCATAATCTTCCCTTTCGTCTAAACGATTAATTCGCCTTACGCGGCGCTCTAAGTTTTCAAAGCCAGTTTCAATAAAGGCCTGGATAATCTCTTGCATCTTTGCTCCATCCATGAAATGCGCCGACAAACACAGCACATTCGCATCGTCGTGTTCGCGCGCTAGCCGTGCGGACTCCACACTGTCACAATGTGCCGCTCGGATGCCTTTAAACCTGTTGGCCTGCATCGTCACGCCGTGAGCTGAATCACAAATCAGAATTCCAACGCTTCCTCGATTTTCGCGTACCGCCCGAGCTACTGCGACCGCCGGGTCATTAAAATCATCCCCCTCATTATACTCATAAGCCCCTTCATCGGTCACCTCGTGACCCAATCCCACCAAGAAATCCAGTATGCCCTTTTTCTTCTCGAACCCTCTGTAGTCTGCACCAACGAAAATCTCCATCAGTCACCCTTTCCGAAATCCACCGTTAGCTCTACCAAGCGGTTAGAATAACCCCATTCATTATCGTACCAAGCGACAATCTTCACCATATCGCCACCCACCACGTCAATTAACGGCAAATCCACAATACATGAATGCGGGTCGCCAATGAAATCCGACGATACCAATTCTTCATCCGTTACACCGATGATGCCTTCGTAATATGGTTCTTTAGCGGTAGATTTAAATAACTTCGTTAGCTCCTCCTTGGTAGTATCTCGTTTTAGAATTGCCGTAATGTCGGACAGTGAAACCACCGGTGTCGGTACGCGAATCGAAAGTCCATTGAATCTTCCCTGTAAACTCGGGACCGTCAGCGCGGCAGCCTTCGAAGCACCAGTCGTAGTTGGTACGATGTTCTCCGCCGCCGAGCGTGCTTCACGCAAATCCTTCGCTGGCGCATCGAGTATTCGCTGTGACCCGGTATAAGAGTGCACCGTTGTCATCATGGCTTTATCGACACCAAAATTATCCTCAAGCACTTTCATGATTGGCGCTATGCAGTTTGTAGTGCAGGACGCATTCGATAGTATTCTGTCCTTGTCATTAACCACATTTTCATTTACGCCAAGCACCACAGTCTTCGCACCTTCGCCCTTGGCCGGTGCCGAAATTACGACCTTCTTCGCCCCTGCCTTAATATGTGCTTTCGCATCCTCCGGTTTCGTAAAGAATCCAGTCGACTCAATCACTACGTCCACGCCCAATTCTTTCCAAGGCAGTTTTGCAGGGTCTTTCTCGGCATACACGGGAATCTCGCGCGTGTTTATCACAATCGAGTGCTCTTTTGCAGAGACTTTCTTGTCATAAGTTCCGTATGTCGAATCATGTTGCAATAAATGCGCCAAAGTCTTCGCATCGGTAATGTCATTAATTGCCACAACTTGCACGTCGCGGCGGTCTAGTAATATCTTAAGTGCATTACGGCCAATCCTACCAAAGCCGTTAATTGCCACTTTTACCATTTTACCTCCTAATATTCTTATGTCTATTATAACACACATTTGTGTGAAATGTGGGATAAAACTATAAAATCAATCCTTTCAGCTAAACGCCGATTTTAGTTACGGCTAGTATCTTTCCTGCGTGACGGGAAAGATGCGACCAGGCCAAAGTAGTACAAAAATCTCCCCAGGGGCTTTGAAGCCCTTGGGGAGTTTTTCGCACTACTTTAACCTAGTTTTCAGGGATACAATAAACAACTATAACGAAAGTCAAAATGGCTAGGGGCCTACCGTACACCTAATACTTCGCCCGTAGCTCTTACTGTCGTTATAGGTACCTGGGGATACGTAGGAACTATACAGGCTCAGGTAGTAGCTAACGCTGCTACTGCTCGCAGTAGACGACCAATAGTAGCCGCTTGACCCTCTACCGAGCGCCGACGAGGTATCGAAGTAGCCGGAGTAGAGGAAGTTGTTAGGATAAGCTCTTAGTTTATTAGACGCGTCACTGCCTTCTGGTGTGCCGGTGTAATATGGTTGAATTCGGCTATCGTAATTAGCTGGTTTAGTTCCACCATTGATTCCATCAACTACTAGTGACCATAGTTCATTATTAGCTTCATTGGACCATTTCCGCCGGTCTCGCCGTCACCTTCCTCGGTCTTGTTGTGATGTGCTTTGTGGCTCCGACCGGACGTGTGGTCGGCGAACTCGGAGAATTTGCCTTTCCGACGCTGCTCTATGCGGTCTGGGTTCTCAAGGGCTTTGGGATGGCGCTGGTGCACAACTGCTCCTTCCCCATGGTGGTAGAGCTCTGCTCTTCCAAAAAGATCGGACAGTTTACCGGTTATTATTACGCTGCCAGCATGTCCGCCCAGACCATCACCCCCGTTTTGCTCGGTCTGGTGCTCAACGCGACACTGGCCTGGCAGACACTTCCCGTGTATGCCGCAATCCTGACTGCGCTGAGCTTCTGCGTCTTCTCCATCCTCGTCAAGAACATCAAGGCCTCCAGGCTTGCAAACGTCTCCGGGCTGGAAGCGCTGGGCGCCGACGACTGAGAGGTGCGCCATGAGCCGAAACCATTGGAAACTCCTTCTCGCCGCGGTCTGTGTGCCGGTCTGGGCCATTGCCCCCGGGCATCTCAGCCGCCGGCAGCGTGCCGTCTTCCGCGGGGTCAACTACGCCCACCGAGGTCTGCACAGTCGAGACAAAAGCGTTCCGGAGAACTCACTCCCCGCATTCCGACAGGCTGCACGTGAAGGCTACGGCATCGAGCTGGATGTCCGTCTCTCCAAAGACGGCGAGGTCGTGGTGTTTCACGATGACACGCTGGACCGGGTCTGCGGCGTCCATGCCCGAGTTGATGACCTCACCTTCGATGAACTGCGCTCCCTCCGCCTGTACGGTACGGATGAGCGAATTCCCCTGTTCTCAGAGGTGCTACGTTCCATCCGCGGTACAGAGGCGCTGATCGTGGAGCTGAAGAACGGGCCCCGGAACCGGGAATTGTGTGAGAAGACGAAAGCCATTCTGGACGGATACCGCGGAAATGTCTGCATTGAAAGCTTCAACCCTCTGATTGTCGCCTGGTTCCGGTTTCACGCGCCCCATCTTGTCCGTGGCCAGCTGGCTACCTCCCTGAAGGACTACACCAGGGACGGGGTGAACATCGCGGCGGCCTTTGTACTGCACAACACGCTGCTGAACTTTCTCTCGCGGCCGCAGTTCATCGCTTATCAGATCAGCCGGCGTCCGCTCTCCGTGCGGCTCTGCACCGTGCTGGGCGCGCTGAACATCGGCTGGACCTCGCACGAACCGCGCTGTGAGAAGAGCCGGGACGCGGTGATTTTCGAGTTCTACCGGCCACGGCAGCGGTACCTGTAAGCCCCGCCGGTTCAATTTCAAATATGGGAAGCCCCCGGCCGATGCCGGGGGCTTTAGTTGAATGTCGGGAAATATACCTTTGCCTCTGTGCTCGGGATGGCTTTCGTGGTAATGAGGTTCTTTACTACCGTAGCCGCATAGCCTTTGCCGTACGTGATGTGATCCCGGAGTTCCTGCACCATGGCCTCCCAGTCAGCCGGCTTGCCACCCCAGCGCGCTTTCTCCCGGCTGATCTCCGGTCGGATCTCGTCCGCGAAGCAGTCGATGCGCTCCAGCATCTTTTCATCCGAGAGTTCTCCGCACAGCGCGGCATTGAACGCCCGGCACAGTGCTTCCCGAAAGTCGACGTTTTTCATCAAGGCGCCGGCAAGCCGGTTATAGGCATAATACCCGCGGTCCGTCAGGGCAGGAAGGCTCCCATACTGGTAAAGGCCCAGATCCAAGTCCACCAGTGCGTACCACAGCTTCTCCTCCGCCCAGTAGAAGCGCATGTTGGGCGAGTTGAAGTCGAAATTCCCACTGTAGTCCTGTAGAATCAACCAGGCGATCACGCTCTCCATACAGATGTGCGCCGCGACCTCTTCATACGCCGCAGGGTCCGACAGGTCATGGCTCATGGCAAACTGATATACCTCTTCCGCCACGCTGTCCGTCGGCCACTTCTCCCGCCACTGCACCGCGCTCACACCGTAACGCGCCGCGAACTGCTCCTCAGAGTGTGCCTCACGCAGGTTGTACAGGCCCCAGTAACGGCCGTTGATGTACAGTGCAGCGTAGCGATGATCCTGCGCCGGGAGGTCCGGGAATAGCGCGAGGGCGCAGTCATGCATCAGGGCATCGCGCATGTAGCTGGAGCTTCGCCCCTCCTGGCCGGAACGCAGCAGTATCGAGGCGTAGGAGCTGATACCGTTACCGAAGAGATCATAAGAGAGCTCTCCCCCATAGCGGTTCCGGAAATTCAGCTTCAGAGACTTCTTCTCCTGGGCAAAGCGGGAGGTCGCGCCGTGCAGCTTCACGCCGCAGCCGGCTCGGACTCTTTCCTCCCCATCGTAGAGCATCACATCAGCGGGAAGCTCCAACTCTGTTTCCGGGTAGTTGTATACGCGCGCGAAGTCCTCGCAAACCAGGCTCACGACTGGGAGCGTGTGTTTCTCTCCGACGAGGTAGGTCAGGCTCAGAACCTCGCTTCGCAGATGGTCCTCCCGGAAGCTCGCAGCGCGGATAACACAAGTGGAGGGCACCAGCATCGGGCCAATGTACGGCCAGGAAGATGGTGTCGGTTCGCTCCCGTCGACGGTATAGCGGATGTCGCCCGATCCGGAAAGTACGCAGAGTACCTCCTCGGAACCGTCGAACACGCCATCGCTCCCGAGCAGGACCGGTGTCTCTCCAAGGAATCGGACACCGGGAGCATTTGCGCGGCCGGGAGTAGAGGTCTCGAAGTAGCAGAAGCCTTTTGCTTCATCCCGGCCGTAGCTGCAGCCAGTCGGGAGATCACGAAGCAGGCAGTAGTCGCAGAGCAGGCCATCCCGCCGAGTGAGGTACAGCTCATCTTTCGCTGCATTCAGGTCGGGTACCTCCGTCAGAAGCACAAGCTCGCCCGGAGCGATCTCCCGGTCCGGCAGCGGGCAGAGCAGGCGGTCCTTCTCCTTGTCCGAGAGTGCGTAGTCAGCGAGACGGAGCGTCCGGTCGGTTGGATTCAATAGCTCGACCCAGTCTTCGGTGGACGACACTTCGTGGATGAGCAGCTCATCCTGCTGCAGGGTGCGTGCATGCTGCAGGGTGGCATAGCCTTCCTCTGTGTTCGCATATCCCGGGGTAGCAAAGGGCAGGGGAACGACCGCGCCCGTCTCATCGCGTCCGAGGCTTCGGTCCTCTTCCGCCGGTGCAGCCGGGAAACTGTCGAGAAGGTTTCTCTCCGGGTCCAGCAGCTTGACCTCCTCGCCATCGGCGGAGATTGAGAAGTTGCTGTGGAGGCCTTCGTTCTTCCCGTCACAGAAGACAACCAGGTACTCCCCCGCTTCCAGAGTCACCGGAGGCAGGGGCCAGGTATCGCCGCCGCAGCGGAGACTGCAGCCGACTAGGCAGGCTTTTTCCTTCCCGGTGTTGCAGAGCTCCAGCCAGTCCGGGAAGGCGCCTGCCTCGTCCGCAAGGGTCGCATGGTTCGAGGGCATCACCTCATGGATTGTGAGAGACAGCGCAGAAGGAGGAGTGAGAAGCGAGGAAGGAGGAATGGAGGATGGATAATCAGGAAAATGGGAAGATAAATCAGCGCTGCAGGCCGAAAGACACAGCAGCAGTACCGTGGTCAAGAAGATCAGTCGTTTCTTCATTGTTCTAAAAACAGCCTGCGGAACAGATGGCTGCCGCAGGCTTGTAGTTCACTTCATCAAGTTCTCCAGGAGCGGGAGCGCCTGGCGGGTCTGGCTGACCCCGATACTCTGTACGAGGACGACGTCCTGTACCCCGTACTGCTCTGCCACCGTGCTCACCGGGGTGAAGTTCTTTCGGTAGTCCAGTACGTAGATCCGGTGGTAGTGCTGCGTCAGGTACACAACAAAGGGATTGCCAAAGGAGTCCTTCACAACCAGGCAGTCCGGTGCGTCCGGCAGGGCATCGTTCGTGATCACGGTAAGCTGGTTATCCCCGGCGATGAAGCAGTTGTATTTCATGTTCGTGTCAGCCTTGGTCTCATCGACGATCACGCTGGTGTAATCCGGGTAGCCGAGGATTTCCATGTGAATGTCGTCGTTGCCGGGTGGCACCAGGGCAATCACCTCGTCGGTCTTCAGATTCCGGTTGTTCACGGAATAGTACCAGGTTCCGGTAAAGGCGCCCATGTTCCACTCCGTGAAGTCTTCCAGCGGCACCGGCTCGAAGCCCGCCGTTTCACAGAAGCTCTGGTAGGCGTAATATGCGCCCAGACCGGTCCAGTGATGGTCAGTGTTGAAGTACAGGTACTCGCCGTTGTGCGCAAGGAGGTTGTTGAAGGCGTTGACCTTCCCGACGTTGTCATTCTCCCTCGCGAACATATAGCGCAGGGTCTTGCCCTGGTCCGCAGCGCCGAGTTCGGAGAGCATGTCCGAGGACAGCAGGATACTGATGCTGGTCGGGACGGGCAGGTTGAAGAAGCGTCGGCCCTGCGCAGCAAGCGCGTCACCGGCCTGGTTCATCAGGGCGGCGTGGTGGTCGGAGGCCGTCTGGTCAAAGCCCAGGCGGGAAAGCACCGTGCCGTCAAGCACAACCAGGTCACCGTAGATGGCCGCTTCATCTTCGCCCTTCAAGCCCTCCCAGTCCTCGATCACCGTATTCTGGTCAACGATGGGTGTCGCCGTCACTTCCGGTACCGGGGTCGGCGTTGCAGCCGCAGCGGCGGTTTCCCGTTCGGCTTCCGCCTGCTCCAGCAGGGCATCGAGGTCGGCGTTGTCATTCTTCGCGGAAGCGGAGGGACTCAGGACCACTTCGTTCCGGTTGAGGCCGTGGAGGGCGTCCACGCGGTCGGAGATCTCCAGCATCGCCTCCCGGCCCGGGAAGGTGTCGGAAAACCACAGGCCGATGTCGTCAAAGTAGTCACCGCTGAGAAGACTCTGCACCGTGAAGGCCGGGAACTCACGCAGGCGGCGCTTCTCGCGCACCGAGGTCTCCGGTCGCAGCGGCAGAATCAGGGAGATCACCGAGAGGACCGTGAGGACGGCAATAAAAGGGCCTGCAAGTTCGACCTCGTATCGTTGTTGAAGGCTCCGCGGGGCAGATTCGTGTTGTCCGTGATTCATCTCTCTGCCTCCTCAGAACTGGAAATACAGAAACGGGTTATAGCTCTCGCCCACCAGGGCACAGGTAGAGAGCAGGAGCAGGAGGATCGGAAAGAGCGCTTTCCGACAGCCGGCCCAGACACCGTACGCCTCCAGTCGGTCCGAGAGCGCCTTTGGCACCGGAGTACAGGCAACGGCGGAGACGAGCAGGAGGAAGATGTTGTTCTCCAGCATGGTGACCGAGAGGAAGTCCGTAGGCAGGTTCCCGTTCAGGCCGAAGAGGCCCTTCACCACCGTAAGGCCCAGGCGGATGTCCGTGAAGCGGAACAGGATCCAGCCGAGGAACACCACCAGAACCAGGTACATGTGCGGCAGCACCGGCACACGCTGCAGGAGCTTTTTCAGGAAGAGGCGCTCCAGCATCAGGAAGATGAACCAGTAGAGCCCCCAGAGGACGAAGTTCCAGCTCGCACCGTGCCAGAGTCCCGTCAGCGCCCAGACAATCAGGGTATTCAGGACATTTCGGGGGAGGGAGCACCGATTTCCCCCCAAAGGAATGTAGACGTAGTCGCGGAAGAAGCTGCTGAGCGACATGTGCCACCTGCGCCAGAACTCCGTCACAGACTTTGCCGCGTAGGGGTAGTGGAAGTTCTCCGGATAGTGGAGGCCCAGGACCTTCCCCATGCCGATGGCCATGTCGGAATAGGCGCTGAAGTCCAGGTAGATCTGCAGCATGAACGCCGCCATCCCCAGCCAGCTGCCAAGGACCGTGACCCCTTGCAGGTGAGTCAGGTTTTCCGAGAAGAGTTCCGGGTTCGAGGCTGCCTGATCCGTCAGCAGCAACGCGTCCACAAGCGCGCCGCAGGGATTCGCCAGCAGTGCCTTCTTTGCAAGCCCGCATGTGAAGCGGCGGATGCCGTCCGTGAGTTCTTCCGCTCCGGAGCGCTGAACAAAGAGTTCTTCCGCAATGCTGTTGTAGCGTACGATCGGTCCGGCGATGCATTGATGAAACAGCGCCGCATATAACAGCACATGCCAGTACTCCCGCTCCGCCTGTGCGTCCTCCCGATAAACGTCCACCACATAGGTCAGCAGCTGGAAGGTATAAAACGAAATGCCGATCGGAAGGGTGATGCGTCGCACGACTTCGGGGATCTCTCCGAAGATGGAACAGACCAGACCGGCATACTTGAACACACCGATCAGGAGCAAGTCCACAAACACTGCCAGAGCCAGCCACATCTTCCGCTCGCCTGCGCTCTCCGCGATGTCGATACGCAGAGCACAGAACCATTCTACTGCCGCCATCAGCATCAGGAGCAGAACATACTTCGGCTCTCCCCATGCGTAGAATATCAGGGAAAAAACCAGCAGCGAGATGTTCTTCGCTTTCAGGCTGCCGCAGAGCATGTAGCAGAGCAGCGAGAGAGGCAGAAACGCATAGATAAAGATGAGACTCGAAAAAACCATGTCCGAAACGTGTATCCTTTCAAAGACCGGTGAAATGATGCTTTTTCATGATGGAGATTATACGTCAATCACAAATAAAAAGCAACAAAGGAATGGGATATAACAGCAAAAACCGTGCCCCGGCCGCTGGACAGTTTTCGTGTGCCGATCCTGTGATGATTGCTGTCTCCACTCCCGCTCCCGTATATTCTGCTCCTGCACTTGCAACTGCAGATAAATGGGACTTTTGGGAAAGAATATGGTTTCTTTACCCCGATGTATCCTGACGCATTCCACATCATGATCCAATAATTTGAAATGGCCGGACATCAGGATCCGGAACTCTTCTGCAATCACCCAGAAGAGTCCAGGAATCCTCATGTCCGGCCATTTGTTGATTTATGGCTGAAACCACTGTGCTTTATTATGTTTTCTCCTGATCATTCTCTGTTTTACGGATCATTTCGAGCCATGAGCCGGTTCCCGTATCAGGCGCATCATTTGTTTTCCCGGCCGTGATATTCCCGCTTTACCGCTTCGTAACTTCTGATGTCCCCGATGTCGTAGCGCTTTCCAGGCATCTCCATGGAATGGACCACGGAATTCCGGCACAGCCAGGCCACCAGACTCCCCGGCGCATCTGTCCCGCAGCCCTCCGCAATGGCCTCCGGGATCTTCTCTACGTCCGATGCGGTATAGTAATAAAATGGCGGCGTGCACCAGTGGGATTTCGGGTCCTGCGGTTTTTCTTCAAATGACAGGATCCGCCCGGTATCGTCCACTTCGGCCACACCCGAATGGCGCAGGCGCTGTTCGTCCTCCTCGCGGTATCGCATGACGCAGCTTGTCCCCTTTTCCTGTGCATAGTCAACCAGGGTCCGTAGGCTGAAGTCCAGGAGATTGTCCCCGGCGATCACCAGATAGTCGTCCGGGCCGCACTGCTCCACGCCGAAGCGGATGTCACACACCGCGCCGAGCCGTGTCTCGTTGCTTGAGGTTCCGTCATCCAGCACGGTAATATTTGCCTTCGCCCTCGCCCAGTCCTCGAAGATCGGGGCAAAGCGGTGGTTCGTCACCACTACGGTCTCTGTTCCCCCGATGTCTTCGGTCAGCCAGTCAAGAATTGTCTTCCCCTGTACTTCCAGCAACGGCTTGGGGAAGTTCTCAGTCAGGGGGTAAAGCCGGGTTGCATAGCCGGCTGCAAGGATCAGGCACTTCATACGCTCACCCCGTCGGCAGTGTCACAGATAAACACACCGTACTTTCCTTTCATCTCCGGGAAGTCCGTCAGGTATTTTGCCGTCACTTCCTCCCGGATGCTGTCCGTCTTCCCCGGATCTATCAGGGCCATGCAGCAGCCTTTGAAGCCGGCGCCGGAAAAACGTCCGCCGTAAATTCCGGCAGTCTCTCGCATGATCTCATAGAGGCGGATCTGCTCCGGGGCTCCGGACTCCCAGTTGTGAATGGAGCTCCAACCGGACTCGAAGGACAGCCGGCCGTACTCCTCGATATTTCCCTGTCGCCAGGCTTCCGCTCCCGCCTCCACCCGCCGGAACTCCGAGTACCAGTGTTCACAGCGGCGCATCCAGGGGGCCGGGAGCCGGTCCCGGTACTGCAGGTATACGCCATAGGGCACATCCCGGGCATTCGCCTCGTGGAACTTTCCGTAGTCCATGCCGCAGAAAGCCTGCAGTGCATAGACGCCCGCACGCAGCTCATCCACCCGCATGTTGTACCGGGAGCTCAGGAGGCTGTGCTCCAGCCCAGAGAAAAAGATCGCGACACGGTAGGGTTTCATGTCCGCCGGAGCCGGGATAAGCTCGTATGAGTCGTCCCTGCAGTCCAGGTAGAGCAGGTGGTCCTTCCGGCAGAGCACTTCACAGCTCTGGTCCAGGGTGCCGATGTTCATTCCCACGTAATCCTTTTCCGCAGAGAGGGCGGTCCGGATCAGTTCCTGCGGTGACAGTGTGATGCGGTTCACCCGGCAGAGGGCATCCAGGAAGGACAGTATTACGGCCGCCGAGGAGGACAGGCCACCGATTGGCAGGCTCCCTTCGATGACGCCGGAGAGCCCGGTGGTGAGCATGTGTTCCTTCTGGAGTGCCCAGGTCGCTCCACGCAGGTAGTCCGCCCAGTCCCCAGTCTTCCCGCCGACTTCGCGGATGTGCCACTGGGCGCGCTTCGGGAACTGGAGGCTGGTCATCTCGATGACGCCGTTGTGTTTCGGACTGTAGGCGATATGGATGCCTTTGTCGATGGCAAAGCCGGTGATTTTTCCGAGGTTATGGTCGGAATGAGCCCCGATGGGACAGATCCGGTACGGACTGAAGGTCAGGCCTTCGGGCAGGCGGTGATACAGGGATTCAAATACTTCTTCGCATTTCATAGTCAACCTCAGTACTCAAAGGTTCCGGAGAAGACAACGGTGGCACTGCCGGTCAGCAGCACCCGGTCGTCCGTGTAGTTCACGATCAGGTCGCCGCCCGGGAGAGTCACCCGGACGTCGGTTCCCTTGTCACAGTAGCCGTTCTCCACTGCGGCAACCACAGCGGCGCATGCGCCGGTACCGCAGGCCAGGGTAGCGCCGTTGCCGCGCTCCCAGACGCGCATACGAAGCGCCGTACGGCTCACCACTCTGACGAACTCCGCGTTCACCCGTTCCGGGAAGAGTTCTGCGTGCTCAAACTGTGGACCCACTGTCTCCAGATCCAGGGTGTCCACCGTGTCGCAAAAGACTACGCAGTGGGGGTTGCCCACAGAGAGGCAGGTGATACGCCAGTCGCGGTCGGCGATCCGGACGGGAACGTCACGGATAAAAGCAGAGGGCAATGAAGAGAAAGCGGGCTCGGGAGTATGTTCTGAAAGCTTCTCCATATCGACAGGGACAGAGGAAGCGGAGAGGGACGCGCGGCCCATGTCCACAGATACGGAGCTCACCTGCCCGTCCCGGCAGAACAGCTTCAGGCGGCGGATGCCTCCGGCGGTCTCCACCGACAGGTCCTCGGTCCGGAGATAACCCTTGTCATACATGTACTTGCCCACACAGCGCAGGTTGTTGCCTGCCATTTTCCCCTCGCTGCCATCCCGGTTGAAGCTGCGCATGCGCACATCCGCTTTGGCGGAGTACTCCATGAGGACGATCCCGTCGGCACCGATGCCGTAGTGGGGCTGGCAGAGGGAAACGCAGAGGGACTCCGGACAGGACACACTGCCGTCGAAGTTCTCGATGAAAATATAATCGTTCCCGCAGTCCTGCATCTTGGTGAATGGGATGGTTCGGCGCCAGCGGCGCATGCGGTTCAGGTCAACCAGCTCCGTGTTGCTCTGGCTGTAGCGGGAGGCGATGCTGTCTGCCAGGGCGCCGGCGGTGTCCAGCGAAGTCAGGCAGGGGATGCCAAGCTGCATCGCGCGGCGGTGCAGGGCGATGTAGTCGCCCATGGTTCCGTCTTTTACCGC
This sequence comes from uncultured Oscillospiraceae bacterium, assembly GCA_964570015.1. GTDB lineage: Bacteria > Bacillota > Clostridia > Oscillospirales > Oscillospiraceae > Limivicinus. The sequence continues at coordinate 14,484 of CAZMXF010000039.1, forward strand.
GCCGGTGTAGACGATGAGCTTCAGGCCAGGGGCCTCACCGCGGAGGATCTGGTCCGCTTC
>CAZMXF010000040.1:0-14540 GCA_964570015.1 uncultured Oscillospiraceae bacterium
TTTACCAGAGGAGCGCCGGAATGCCAGGCCTTTCCGCAGACCTCACCGACCTTGTAATAGTCGAACTTCACCTGATCAAACAGAAATGCGTTGATCTTTCCGCCATCGATCTTTCCCTCGGCATCCAGGATCTTTTCATCCGCCAGGACGTTTACGATCTCTCCGAGCACGCGCAGACCGTAGGGCTGTTCCTGCATTTCGATGACCTTGCACTCCAGCGTCAGGGGATACTCGGTGATGACTGGAGCGTCCACGCGGCTGCTCTTTACTGCGTGAAGGCCGGTACGCTCAAACTTGTCGGGGACTTTATTGGAGCTGACAAGACCCATATAGTCGGATTCTACCAGCGTGTCGGTGCCGGGGACAGACAGGGTGAAGGCGCCTCTGGCCTTGAGGTTGGCGACGGTCTTGTGGTCTTCTTCAAGGTTCAGGGCGACCATGTTTTCGGCGCAGATGCCGCCCCAGGCCATGGCCATGACATCGACGGTGTCGTCTTCGTTATAGGTGCCGATCATATAGACGGGCATAGGGAACAGATAGGGCTTTACACCAAAATCTTTCATTCGATGATTCTCCTTTGAATGGTTAAAATTGATCCTGTGACCGTAGAAGCGAGCCTATGATAGCATGGAGAATAAAAAACAACAAGTACCAACATGAAAGTTAGGCACTATACTAAAAGTAAGTAACTTTCACATTGATACTTGCAGAGAGTTGCTGTTTAAACGGATAAAACCGAAAATGCCGCGGCAGTCATCCTTTTTCGGCAGCACCAAAAAGCAGCTCCCGCACAAAATCATTGGCCGGAGCGCTGCGTATGGCTTCGGGTGTGTCCAGCTGCACGATGGTTCCGGCATCCATCACGAGCATCCGGCTGCCCAGACGCAGCGCTTCGTTGATATCATGGGTCACAAAGACGACCGTGATGCCCAGCTCCTGCTGGAGTTTCCGGATCTCCTCCTGAAGACTGCGGCGTGTGATCTCATCCACAGCGCCGAAGGGTTCATCCATCAGAAGAACGCGGGGCGTGGCAGCCAGGGCCCGGGCGATCCCGACCCGCTGGCGCTGTCCGCCGGAGAGCTCGTGGGGATAGCGCTTGGCCATGTCCGGGCTCAGCCCCACCGTTTTGAGAAGCTGTTCGACTTTTTCCGGTGTTTCCGTCCGGGTCCAGGCTCTGGAGAGAGAAGGAACATAGGCGACGTTTTCCCGTACGGTCATGTGCGGGAAGAGCCCCACATCCTGAATGGCATAGCCGATGCTGCGCCGCAGTGCGATCAGGTCCGCCTTGGAGACATCCCGACCGAAGACGAAAACCGTGCCTTCATCCGGGGTCAGAAGCCCGTTAATGAGCCGGAGGGCGGTGGTTTTTCCGCAGCCGGAGCGGCCGATGATGGTCAGAAATTCTCCTGTCCCGATCGTCAGATCAAAATGATCCAGCGCCGTATGCGAGCCGTAGCGAACGGTGACCCTGTCGAAGCGAATGCACTCCTCCATGCTTAACCTTTCAGAATTCCCTTTTCGACGAGATAGTCATGCGCGACCGCGGTCTCATCCAGGCCGTCGACCTCCACCTTGGCGTTCAGACCGGCCATTTCGGAATCGCTCAGAAGGCCGTCCATCAGCATCAGAGCCTCTTCCAGGCCGGGATATTTCTCCAGAGCATCCTCGCGGACCACTGTGGAGCAGAAGTAATTGACCTGCAGATGCTGGTCGTCCTCCAGCGCGACCACGTCCTGCACACCCAGCTGGGCATCGGTGGTATAGCCGTTGGTTACGTCGATGCTCGCATTTGCCAGGGCCGCGTATTTCAGGCCGATGTCGATGCTCTTGATGTCCTTGAAGTCATAGCCATAGGTCTTGACGACGGCCTGGAATCCGTCTTCCCGCTCAATGTAGTCGGGGTTTCCGCCAAAGATGAGCTGGTCCGCCACCGCGGTCATATCGGAACAGGTTTTCAGATTATACTGGCGGGCCACTTCACCCCGTACGGTCAGACAATAGGTGTTGTTGAAACCGTAATGTCCGAGCCAGGCCATGTGATAGAGATCATGATACTCCTTGACCAGCTGCTCCCACATCGCCGTATCGTCCACGCCTTTGGCATCGTGGCCGAGAACCAGCACATAACCGCTGGAGGTATATTCCGGATAGAGATCGAAGTCTCCGCTCTTCATGGCCGGCATGATGTTGCTCGTACCGCCGCCGATGCCCTTGGTGATTTCGCAGGTATATTCCGTCCGATCTTCGATGATGAGCTTGAGCATTTCGCCGAGGATGTACTGCTCGGTCATGGGCTTGGTGGCGATGTGGATGGGAGATTTGGCCGCTGCAGCGGCTTCCGCTGTTGTACCGTAAGCTGCGAGCGTCATGCATACGGTCAGGAGGACGGACAGAATGGTTTTAATGTGTTTCATGCTTGAACTCTCCATTTCTTTTTGATATGTTTTTCCAGCCGGCTGAGACTGTAGTCACAGATCAGCGCCAGCAGAACAAGCAGTAGGCTTCCCGCGAAGGTCATGGCGGTGTTATACATCGTGATGCCGCGGAAGATGGCTTCACCGAGCCCGCCCCCGCCGACGAAAGCGGCGATGGAGCCGGTGGCGATGGACATGACCACCACGTTGCGCAGCCCTGCGATGATCACACTGGCGGCCAGGGGCAGACGGATGCGGAACATGATCTGTCTTTTGGTGCTGCCGAGACCGAGGGCCGCGTCGATGGTGCTGGCATCGATGTTGGTGATGCCGGTGTAGGTGTTTCGCACCATGGGCATGATCCCGTACAGGACAATGGCGATGATGGCATTTCGCTCCCCGATGCCGATGAGCGGGATCAGAAGCCCGATAAGCGCGATGGCCGGGATCGTGTAAAACACATTACAGACCGCCATGACAGGCTCCGCAAAACGGCGGTGTTCCGCAATAAAAATCCCGAGAAGCATGCCCAGAACGCCGGCGATCAGGACAGCGATCAGGGAGATCTTCAGCTGCTCCCCGATCAGCTCCAGGAACCAGGGCCAGCGGCTGATATAGATTTGCAGTACTTTTTCAAAAAAACTCATAATTTACGATGATTCAACAGGGATTTACGATGATTCTCAGGCTTCGGAGGCCTGCCACTGAATCAGCTGCTGCAGAATCGGCTGCAGTTTCTGCGCCTTTTCCGTCAGCTCATACTCCACCCGAACGGGGACTTCCAGATACTCGGTTCGGCGGACCAGGCCGTCGTTTTCCATCTCATGAAGGGTTTTGGAGAGCATGGTGTTGGAAACGCCGCGGACATTGCGGAGCAGGTCGTTGTAACGGCTGGCCCCGTTGGCCGTCAGTGAACAGAGGATCGGGAGCTTCCACTTTCCGCCGATGGCGGACAGGGCGGCCTGAAGATAGCACGCCTCCGCACAGGGACACAGATGATGCTGAGACACGAACTTCACCTCGGTCTGTTTTATTGAGATCTGCTCTGGATTCTGTAAGTGATTGACAAGGCAGAACTCTTCGGATAGAATTGTAGCAGGTAAGAAATCCGTTGTAAAGTAAAATTTCTGAGAGAGAACGACAGAAAGGACGCGGAGAGAGCATGGCCGAGACCGGGAAAAAAAGAGCACAGAGCAGGCGGCAGCGGCTTTGCGGAGCCGTTGTGCTGCTCTGTGTTCTTCTGAAGATGCTGGCCGGAACAGTGGCCGGGGCAGAGACGGAAATCAATACGGCGGGGAGTACGGAAGGCTCCGCACTTCGGATTGCGGTGGCTTCCGACCTCCATCTGGACCCGGACAACACGGATAAGAGTCAGGGGAACGAGGTTGTTTACAACATGGAACTTGTTGACGCCCTGCTCTGGGATGCCAGACAGCAGGGAGCGGAGATGCTCCTCCTCACAGGAGATCTGGTCAACGGCGGCAAACCGCATCGGCATGAGGCGCTGACGGAGAAGCTGCGTCAGGCGGAACGGGAAGGCCTGCCGGTCTATGTGCTGCCCGGAAATCACGACCTCGCGCCGGTCGGACAGAGCGAATTTGCAGCCTTTTATGAAGAATTCGGCTATGCGGAGGCATACAGCCGAGATCCGGGTTCTCTCAGCTACTGTATCATACGAGACCGGGTCATGCTGCTGATGATGGATACGGCGGGCTACAGCGTCAGTGCCATCGACCTGCCGGGAGCCGCGGTCCGCAGCAACATGGATCCCTTCTTTTCGGAGGAGACGCTGCAGTGGGCAGAGACCTGCCTGCAGACCGCTCAGGAAAAAGGGCTGCTTGTCCTGGCTGCCGGACACTATAATCTGTTGCCTGAAATCAGCAGACAGCCCGGGAGCGGATACTGCATTGAAAACGGGGATCGCTTTACTAAATTGCTGAGGGCGTATGGTGTCCCGCTGTACCTGAGCGGGCATATGCATACCAGAGGGGTGTATCAGGAAGAAGGCCTGACCGAACTGCTGACCGAGTATCTGCTGGGGTATCCGACCGGTTACAGTCTGCTGGATCTTTCAAAGAACACGCTGCGCTATACGCCGCGGCGTGTCAACGTCGACGCCTGGGCCGCAGCGATGGGCCAGAGCGACCCGGTGCTAAGAAACTTTGCTGACTGGCAGCAGGAGGGCTTGTTCAACTACTCAGTCAGCAATATCAACTATATGACGGGGCGCAATCCTCTGACAGAAGAGGAGAAAAAGGATGCGGTCGGTTTTTTCTATACGGCGATGAATGCTTTCTGGAGCGGGACCCTCAGCGAACAGCGGGAGCGGATCGAAGCCATGCCCGGGTACGAGCCGTTCTTCCGATGTGCGGAAGGCTATGCCTACGGCTGGTGGCTGAAGGAGCTGATCCGGACGGCATCCCCACTGCTGAAGGGCTTTACACTGGAGATCGGTTAATCGGCGGGAGTTATCCAAGAATCCGCGAAGTACTTGTCCGGATTGGCGGCAATCGGGTCCGCCATTTCCATATCGGAGAGGAACCCCAATTGATGGAGTAAGTAAAGAAAGGCTCGAAACCTTCACGATTTCGGGCCTTTTCACAAATTATATCTCGAAGTTGTCCCAGCTGCGGTGCATATAGGTCTCCAGCGCGATGGGGATGCCGATGTAGTTCGGATCCAGTCCCTCGTCCTGCAGGAATTCTTCCAGAAACTCCTTCCGTCCCGTGGTGTGGACGACCGGAATGCCGCTCATCTCGCTGGCAGCCTTGACGATGGGATAGCCGTCGCGCAGATCTGCGGCACTGGCCCAGGCCTGAAGATTGGAATTGTTGATGAAGCCGGTGACGGTCTGGCGGGCAAAGCCTTCCATCTCGCCCTTCAGCTTCAGAATCTTTTCCGGGGTCTCGGACATGGGACGGCGAACATTGATGATATCATAGACTTCCAGCTGGCCGGGATCCAGCGCGGCGAAGTCCATGTGGTACCGGGCCAGAGAGAGCGCACCGGCGGGATCGCCGCCGACATCAAAGACGACCAGATCCCAATCCTGGGCAAAAGCCGACCCGACCGCTGCAGGCATATTGGTCTGGGTGATGCCGGCCCCGACAAAGGTGGGAGAGACGAGGTTGATGTTGCTCTCCTCCAGAAGTTTCACATGATCGGACATGCGGAAGTAGTCGTTGATGCGGTCAAGGTCGATGACCTGAACCCGCTTCCCCTCCGCGGCGGCCATAACGGCCATGTTCAGCGCAATCTCCGTCTTTCCGGAGCCGTAGTTTCCGATGAGAATGATGACTTTTTTCATAGTTGCCTCCTGGTCCATCCGAGCAGGGATACAGTTCTTTTTTTATGGTTCATTTTATCACATTCCGTCAGAGTGGGCAAGTTGAATGGCTGCTCCTGTCAGAGCAGACCTCATCAGGCCTGTGACAAGAGGCCGGAGCTTTTTCTTGACAACACGGCCCGTTCCGTATAGCATAAAATCTATACCGACAGGAGGGGAGACTTATGCTGACCTACAACCCATATCAATATTCCTTTTCTTCCAGACGAAGAGACGTGTACGCGGCAAATGCCATGGTGGCTTCCTCCCATCCGCTGGCAACTTCGGCCGGGATCCGGATCCTGGAAAAGGGAGGCAATGCCATTGACGCATGCGTGGCCGTTGCCATTGCACTTCCGGTTGTGGAGCCGGCGGCCACGACCTTCGGAAGCGATAATTTTGCGATCATCTGGTCCGGAGGGAAGCTTCACGGGATGAGCGCCTCGGGCTTCTCCCCTTGGGATTTGACAGAAGAGTATCTGCGCTCCCAAGCATATTCCGGCAGAATACCTGCCGGAGGCTGGGACAGCACCACACTTCCGGGCTGTGTCGCGGGATGGATTCGTCTTTTGAAAGATTACGGAACCATGTCTCTGGCGGAGGTGGCACAACCTGCCATCGAGCTCGCGGAATACGGCCATCCCATCACGCCGTATGTGCAGGGCAGTTTTGAGACCTGGCGCGACAGACTGACACCGGGACTTACCGAAGATGGCATCCGTTATTTCAATCATGAGTTCTTCCCGGACGGTTCCGCTCCGGCTCCCGGGGAGATCGTGAAGCATCCGGCTATGGCTGCCTTCCTGCGGGAAGTCATAGAGACAGAAGGCGCTTCGCTCTACGAGGGCGGCCGCATCGCGAAAGCGATTCTCCGTGAATCGAAGAAAGGCGGCGGCCGCTGGACAGAGAAGGATTTTCAGGGCTTTTCTCCCGTCACACATGATCCTCTGCGCATATCTTATCACGGATATGAGGTGTGCGAGCTGCCGCCGAACGGACAGGGCATCACCACGCTGATGGCACTGAACCTGCTGGATACGTATTCCTTTTCACCGGAAGACTTCGGGAAACCTGAAACGGCCCATCTGCAGATGGAGGCCATCAAGCTTGCTTTTGCGGACAGTCTCAAATATGTAGGCGACCCCGATTACATGAATGAGGTCAGCTGCCGGATGCTGCTGAACCGGGACTATGCAGAGACGCGTCGTCACCTGATCTTGTCTGACCGGGCACAGGACTATCACGCCGGGAATCCGCCAAAATGCGACACCTGCTACTTCTGCGCCGCGGATACGAAGGGAAATATGATCTCCATGATCCAGTCCTGCTACAACCCCTTCGGTTCTGCGGTCGTCATTCCCGAATACGGGCTCGTTTTACAGTCCCGCGGTGCGACCTTCTCACTGGAGGAAGGACATGTCAATCAGGCCGGTCCGCACAAACGCCCGTATCAGACGATCATCCCCGGATTTCTCATGAAGGACGGTCACCCGGTGGGACCTTTCGGAGTCATGGGCGGATTCATGCAGCCGCAGGGGCATCTGCAGGTTGCCATGAATCTGATTGATTTTCATATGAGCCCGCAGAATGCGCTCGACGCACCCCGTTTCTGCTGGAGCAACGGGCTGAATTTTGATCTGGAGTCGCACTATCCGACGGACACTGTTTTTGCCCTCCGAGAGAAAGGACATCAGATCGCCCTGCAGGATGCGTTTTCCGGCAGTTACAACGACAGGCCCTTCGGGAGAGGGCAGATCATTCATTATACGGATGAGAGCTGCCGTGTTCTGGTCGGAGGCACGGACCCGCGCGGCGACGGCTGCATCATGGGAATCTGATACTGTCTTCCAATAGAAAGCAGACACTTTTTATTGGAAAGATGCTGCCTGGCACATCGCCCCTCTGCACCACTACTTCGGCGTGGCTACCGCACAGAGCGTTTTCCTTTCCAAGATACTGCGGAGCCGACAGGATCTGTTATGAATTACAGATAGACGAAAAGTCTCAGTTTACTGCTGAGATTTTTTGTTTTTTCTGAAAAACTGCCCGGCTTTTAACATAACTTTAACATCGGTGTGCTAGACTGCCCGTATCAACGCCAATGGAGGATAAATCCATGTTCAAACTTTTGATCGTAGAGGATGACCGTGAATTAAACCGCGCGGTCTGCTCTTTCCTGAAGCGGAACGGGTATGACGCACTGGGCTGTCTCAACGCCAACGAAGCCTATGACGCCATGTACGGAGGGAATGTGTATGATCTCATCATCTCGGATATCATGATGCCGGAGGTGGACGGCTTCGAGTTTGCCCACACGATCCGCGGGACGGACAAGAACATCCCCATCCTGTTTATGACCGCGCGGGATGATTTTGCTGCCAAGCAGCGGGGCTTCCGCGAGGGCATTGATGATTATATGGTAAAACCGATTGACCTGGAAGAACTGCTTCTCCACGTGGAGGCGCTGCTGAGGCGAGCCGGCATCTCCACCAGCCACAAACTGGAAGTCGGATCGCTTACACTGGATGCGGACGAGAGAACCGCGACGCTCAAGGGCGAGGAGATCCCTCTGACCGTGCGGGAGTTCAACCTTCTCTACAAGCTCCTGAGCTATCCGAAGAAGGCTTTTACCCGCAGCCAGCTGATGGACGAGTTCTGGGACGGTGAAACCGGCTCCGGCCCCCGCACGGTGGATGTGTACATGACCAAGCTCAGGCAGAAATTTGCCGATTGTGAGGATTTTGAGATCGTCACTGTCCACGGCCTCGGCTATAAGGCGGTGCTCAAATGAAGCAGGAAAAGAACCGGAAAAAGGTCGAATTTCTCCAACTGTTCTGTATCTTTTTCCTGCTGATCGCCTTCGTGCTCACAAGCTCCATGTATCTTTTCCTGACTTATCTGGGACAGTCGATGAATGTGGTATTTACCCAGAGTGATGTTCAGCTTGCGGCACTTGTCACATTCGGCAACGTGTTTATGCTGAGTCTGGTGTGTGCGGCGGTGGATCTGCTGCGTCGAAAGCTTACGGTGGAGCGTCCGGTCAAGCGCATTATCGACGGTGCACAGAGGGTTATGGACGGTGATCTCTCAACCCGCATAGAGTCGGTTCGCGGTGTTGAACCTGGCTTCAATATCATCATCGACTACTTTAACCGTATGGTACAGGAGCTGAGCGGCATGGAGACCCTGCGCACGGACTTCATCGCCAATGTGTCCCACGAGCTCAAGACCCCGCTCGCGGTAATCCAGAACTATGGCACGATGCTCCAGCAACCAAATCTTGATGAGAAAGACCGCAAAGACTATGCCCGCACAGTGACGAATGCGTCCCAGCGTCTGGCAAGCCTTATCACCAATATTCTCAAACTCAATAAGCTGGAGAACCAGCAGATCTATCCCCGGAAGGAACGCTTCGATCTGGGCGAGCAGCTCTGTGAATGCCTGTTGGGTTTTGAAAACGCCTGGGAAGCGAAGAACCTGGAAATCGAGACGGACATAGCCGATGGTGTCACTGTGGAAAGCGACCGGGAGCTGCTGAGCCTTGTTTGGAACAATCTCTTCTCCAACGCCGTCAAGTTTACGGAGGAGGGCGGCATGATCGGGCTGAAGCTCTATACTGAAAATAGCCATGCCGTGGTCGAAGTCTCCGATACCGGCTGCGGTATCAGCCCGGAAATCGGGGCGCATATCTTTGAGAAGTTCTATCAGGGCGACACCTCCCATGCCACCCAGGGCAACGGCCTGGGACTTGCGCTCGTCAAACGTGTCGTAGACATTGTGGGCGGCGAGATCGGCGTCAGCAGTGAGCTGGGCAAGGGTACAACCTTCACTGTGAAAATCAAAGCGGCATGAAGAATATGTTCCTGCACGCGGCCAAAGAACGAAAAAGATCAGGAGGTCCTGGAGATGAGCGAAAGCTTTAACTATAATTATTCAGCCGAAAGGCAAAGGGAGATCGACGCAATCCGCAAAAAATATCTGCCTCGGGAAGAACAGGAAAACAAGATGGCCGAGCTGCGCAAGCTGGACGCCAGTCTTACTACCGGAGCCTTTTCTGCGTCTATGGCACTGGGCATTATCAGTGCCCTCGTTTTCGGTGTCGGGATGTGCTGCTTCCTTGTTTGGAGCAAAATCGTGCCGGGGGCGCTTTTGTGTGTAGCCGGTGTGATCGGAATGCTGGTTGCTCCCTGGCTCTACCGCAGATTGGTGGAGAAGCGCAAGGCAGAGATCACGCCGGAGATCCTGCGCCTGACAGAAGAACTGAGCCAGAAATAACCAGGAAGAAAAGAAATACCGCATGGGAGAAGGGCAAGTCCATCCTCCATGCGGTTTTTTAACGTTTCTCTAACAAAACATGAAAATCTCACAAACATTCCTTCTGTATAGTATGATCATCCCAAGGGAAAGAAATGAAAAACAAATCACTTTACACAAATCACTTTACTATATGGAGGAACACACTATGACTACCAACAATACAAATGAGCTTTACATTGTCACCGGTGCAGCCGGCAATCTGGGCAGCGCCATCGTCCGCAATCTGGTCAGCAGGAATCAGCCGGTGCGCGCTTTCGTCCTCCGGGGCGAGGAAGCAGCCAAACACCTGCCCAAGGAGGCCCATGTCATCGAGGGGGATGTGACGGACATCTCCTCGCTGGAAACGCTCTTCGCTGATATTCCCGAGAGCACTTCCGTCTACTGCATCCACTGCGCGGCCATGGTCTCTGTCAGCAATCTGGTTGCCGAGAAGATTTGGCATGTGAACGTAGACGGAACACAGTACATTATAGACAAGTGCCGCGAGAACCATGTGCGCCTCATCTTCATCGGCTCCACCGGCGCGATCCCTGAGCAACCCATGGGAACGGCCATCAAGGAAGTCGACCATTACGATCCCAATGAGGTCATCGGGCTGTACGACCAGACCAAAGCGGCCTCCTGCCAACTGGTGCTGGACGCGATCCATCATGATGAGATCGACGGCTGCCTGATCCTGCCTTCCGGTATTTCCGGACCCAGGGACTACACCTTCGGCAATGTGGCGGGTGTGATCCGCGAGTACACCGAAGGAAAAATGCCTGCCGGTGTTGAGGGAACTTTCAATTGCGCCGATAACCGCGACATGGCCGAGACGATCATCCGCGCCTGCAGGGACGGGCGTTCCGGCGAAAGTTACATCCTTGGCGGCGATATGATCGGGATGAAGGAAGTCTTCGATATCCTCTCTGAGCACACAGGACTGCCCACCATCTCCACCATTCTGCCTGCACACATCGGCAAGTTGATTGGCAAGATGAGCGACATGGCCGAAAAAATAACTCACAGACAGCAGCGCATGACGAGTTTTGCCGTGTATAATCTCTTGCGCAACAACGAGTTTGACTCGTCCAAGGCCGTCCGGGAGCTGGGCTACAATCCCCGCCCGATGGCCCAGAGCATTGCCGAGGAGATTGACTGGATGATTGAGGAAGGTATCGTGACGATTCCTTCTGCTCCTGCCCAGCTTGCGGCATAGTTTAGTTCATGTTAAGCGGCATCTCTGTTCAGCAGGATGTTTTATCTTGGGATATACGCGATGTTTGCCTGTTTTCCATAGGATGCAGTGTATAAACACAGGGACGAAGGATCCGATGGTTCGGATTCTTCGTCCCTGCAACTATGAAGCTCAATATTAGAGAGGTTTTCTGTTATTCCAGAACTTCGGGCATGGACTCGCGATAGACGTAGCGCGGTGCGATGGTCGTGACGGCTTCGCTATCCTCATGGTGGTTAATGATGCCGAGCAGAAGCTTCAGCCCCTGCTCAAAGACCTCCTGCATGCGCAGATCGATGGTTGTAACCGAAGGCGTCATATAACGGCAGAAGGCATCCGGCCCGTTGTTGGCCGTGAAAAGAAAGAGTTCTTCTCCGACGCGAATGCCGGCTTCGTTCATCGCGGTGAGCAGGCCGCGCGAGACACTCTCATTGTTGCAGTAGAGGACCTTCTTCAGCTGGTCTTTCTGGATCAGACTGCGGCCGAGTTCATAGCCGTCTTCCGAAGAACCTTCGCACATGAACTGGCTCTCGGACATCTCCAGGCCAAGTTCCTCCGCACGTTTGGTAAAGGCGGTGCGGCGCAGGTTGGTGGCGACATGGAAGCGGCTGTCCCAGACGGTACAGACAGACTGACCGCCACGCTGAAAAGCGAGCTCACAGGCCAGGCGGCCGGCAGCTTCATGGTCGATGCTGACACTGGGGAAACTCTCATATCGACGGTTGACCAGCACAACAGTGACCACACGCTGACGTCCGGCTGCATGGGCAAGGTCTTCCATCGAGGCGCCGGCGAGGATCACACCGTTGAAACCGACGGGGGACATCTTGTCCCAGACATCGGCCAGCTTTCCGGGGGTGAAGAAGTGCACACTGACCTCGATCTCTTCCGTGCTGAGATGCGAAACCGTCTTGATGGCACGCATGGCCGAAACCAGCGACTGTTCAAAGTAGAACTCCGGCCAGAAAGCGGCAATACGGATCGTGCCGCTTGCGGGAGACTTAAGCTGCCGGGCGGTGACGTTCGGCCGATAATTCAGGCGCTGCGCCACGGCCAGGATCCGCTCCTGGGTCGGTTTGGAAATCCGCTTCTCCTCCCCACGCCCGTTCAGGACATAGGAGACAGTGGCAGCGGAAGTCTCACTGAGCTTGGCGATATCGTAGATCGTAGACATTTCGGTACCCTCATGTTCATTTGCTTAACTTGCTTAACTGCATTATACCGGAATGAACGAGCTTTGTAAAGAGCAAGTTAATCGATTCATCTTGTTTTAAAAAGACGGCCGCTGTTTCCAGCGACCGTTTGTGCTGTGAAGATCAGTTTTTGAAATCAGCCGACCATGTTGGGCAGCCACATATAGGTTGCCGGGAACACGCACATGATGATAATGATGATGTAACCCAGAGCCAGGAAGGGAAGACTCTGTTTGGTGACAGAGCCGAAGCTCTCACCGGAGAGACCAGCAGCGATGAAGTTGTAGGTCGCGAAGGGGGGCGTCAGACCGCCGTAGCAGCAGGCAACCAGCATGATCGTGCCGAACTCCATGGCGCTGATGCCATAGGCTTCCGCAGTTTCCAAAAGCAGCGGGGTCAGGATCAGAATGGTGGCATTCTGGTTCAGGAACATACCGAAGAGGAGCAGAACCACGTTATAGAGGATCAGGAAGGTCCACTTGCTGTGCACATGGGCCAGCATCCAGTCGGTCAGAGCCTCGGAAACACCGCACATGGTGATGACACGGCCGGCACAGAGGGACATGGCGATCAGAAGACCGATGGAGGCGGTCTGAACGGTGGAGTCGTCGAGGATCTGCTTGAAGGTCTTGCCCTGCTTCTTGTTCTTGTAGAACTTGATGAAGTAGAAGATCGTGCCGTAGACCACGCAGACCGCGCCGGCTTCAGTCGGAGTGAAGATACCGGAGTAAATGCCGCCGAAGATGATGATGGGCATGATCAGCGCGGCGAGGGAGTTCCAGGTCTGATGACCGAGGTTCACAATGTAGCCGCGGAAACCGCCGCCTCCGGCAATCTCCTTCTTTGGTTCCTTCCGGCCGACGATCCACCAGTTGAGGAAGATGGTTCCGAAGCCGATGGCAAGACCGGGAACAACGGTTGCCATCCAGACCTTGGTGATGGAAAGGCCGGCGGTCAGCGCATAGAGAATACCGGGGGTGCTGGGCGGAATCAGGATGCCGAGGAAGCTGGTGGAGGCAGCCAGAGCGGCGGCATAGGATTTCTTGTAGCCGCGTTTGGCCATCTCTTCGATCATGATCTTACCGATGGCGGAGAGAGTCGCGGTGGCGGAGCCGGTCAGCAAACCGAAGGCCATGCAGGCCAGCGTGGTGACCGCGCCGACACTGCCGCGGACCTTGCCCATGATGGAATCGCACCAGTCAATCAGCGCGGACGAGATGCCGCTGTGTTCCATCAAAACACCGGCGAGGATGAAAGTCGGTACCGCGAGGAACGGGAAGCTGTCCATGGCGGAAAAGGAAGCCTGCAGGAAGGGGGTGTTGGCGTAGTGGCCGAAGATCAGCAGCGTGACACAGCCGATGCCGACACCGAAGGCCACGTTGACCTTCAGGAGGAAACAGGTGCCGATGAACATGATGAGGAACAGGAAAAATGCTCCCATTGGTGATAATGCAGCCATGTTATTTTCCTCCTTTCCTTACTTTGAGGGAGCTGCATCGTCACCCTCATAGGGCTGGAGCAGCTTCACCAGAGAATGCCACAGCATCAGCGCGAAGCCGATGAAGACGGAGCTTTGAATCACCCAGATCGGGATCGGCGCGGAGACGATGGTGCGGCCGAGCTTCTTGAGCTTCATCAGATAGGGCCAGAAGATGTACATGAAATAGGCGCAGAAAGCGATGTTCGCGACGTTGGTGACCTTTGACATGATGTAATAGGCGCGCTTCGGATTTTTGGTCTTGTCAAGGAAGGTGTCGAGCAGGTTCATGTCCACGTGCTTGCCGTAGTGCAGAGTATAGCCGCAGGCGAGATACATGACGAAGATAAAGGAGTAACGCGCGAATTCCTCTGTCCAGCCGGCAGGGGACTTGAGCACGAAGCGGTAGAAAACCTGCGCCACCAGACAGACAATCAGGAAGATAAACAGCACGTCGCAGAGCAGCTTTTCCACCTTGATGAAACCTTCGTTGAAGGCGTTAAGCTTCTTCACAAAATTACGATACATAGATCTTAAATCCTTTCCCGTTCGGGTTTTATAAGTCATCCCCCGACAGGCGGGGGATGATGTTACGGAT
>CAZMXF010000041.1:0-14373 GCA_964570015.1 uncultured Oscillospiraceae bacterium
AAGAGATGGCGGCAACGCCAGCTTGGGGCTGGTCGAAAGACCCTGGTCCACCGAACGGCGGGGGAATCCCCCGCCATTTATTTTTGCCCAGAGAGGTGAGGAAGTCTTAATGGCAGAAAAGATACTCAGTTGCTTCATAGATGAGTCAGGAGATTTCGGTCCTTACGACTTCCGCTCGCCTTACTACTATGTAGCAATGGTCCTGCACGACCAAAGCGAAGACATTTCAGAGAAGATCAGCGTGATGGAATCCCGGGCTGCTAATAATGGGTATCCAAATCATGCGATCCATACCGGTCCTTTAATTCGTCGGGAGAATGTCTACATAAATGAGCAAATGGAAGCTCGAAAACATCTGTTTAATGTCCTCTATTTCTTCACCATACAACTTCCGATCCACTATTTCTGCGCAAAAGTCAACAAAACCGAATGCGCAGATGATATTCAGCAGACGGCCAGACTAAGCCGTGCTATCACGACTGAGCTGCAAGCCAATCTTGAATACTGGTCTTCTTTCGACAAGATCATCGTTTATTACGACAATGGACAAACCCAGCTGACAAGGATCATCACATCCGTCTTTAACACGCTTTTCTCAAATGTTGAGATGAGAAGAGTTCGGCCGGTAGATTATAAGCTTTTCCAGGTGGCTGATTTGATCTGTACTTTGGAGATGCTTTCTGATAAGGCCAAGCATAACGGCTTTTCAAAATCCGAGACTGAGTTCTTCGGCAGTATCGGCAGATTCAAAAAGGACTATTACAAAAAAATCGTAAACAAGCGACTTTGATCGCAAGGCACTCTGCCGCAGCAGAGTGCCATTTTATAGTATGTGTGGTCATTAAACTGATTATCCGTAATAAGACGAAATAATTGATCTGATTCCAGTCTATCTCCCCACTTTCCCCTTCACCGGACGGTAGTAAAAACCTCTCGGTCTTACTACCATTTGACTGCTATTGACGGCATTGACTTGCCGCATTTTGCCGTATTTTGCTTTTTCCGTGACAGAGTCACAGTTTGTTAACAACTTTTTCTGCCTGGTAAATCGCGGCAAAACGGGGCAGAAACCGGCTTTTCAGGAGGCTGAACGTACTTGACGAAGATACTTTTTGTGTGCCACGGCAAGAATACTATTTTGCCTTCGCTTTAGGAAGATTTCCGCTATCTACTATGACCTGAGACTCTTTCATTTTCTTCATTGCAATACTGTTCAAATCACTAATGCTTTTTAGAGAACGGCTTCTGTGCCTGACTGTTTGTTCAGACGCATTTGTTGTTTGAACGTCTTCTGTTTGCACATTTCCATATCCAGTCTTTGCTTCTCCCTGCTCTTCCAGCATCTTTCCCGCTGAACTCACAGACGTGGTCCTTTCCTGGACAGCCTGACAGCCGCCTGCGGAGGAGTGTATTTCAGCGCTTAGATTGCTATACTGAGTATTCTGAGCACGTATCTTTTTCCGGTATTCTTCATAGAATCTGCCAAATGAGCCCTTCTCTGCAGACATATTCCCTTTTTGACCTCCCGATAATACGGTCAAACCTTCCTCTGGTTCAAAAGAGCCGATGCTGTCTTTTATAATATGTCCAATTATTAATCGTTTTCCTTTTTTTCTGACAGAGGACCAGTCATCTCGCAGCAAGTTAAGAACCATTGCGACCGGAGACTGCAGAGGATCTGTGTACAGAGCATCATTCAGATCCTTATATTTCATATCGGGATGCATTTCATGCGTTTCCCAATACCGTTCACGGTATGCCTCTTCCGCCTGACGAAAGATCTGCCTGGCTGCTTTGTCTGTAAAGTCGATCACATCTGCCGGCAGAGTATCTTCAAGCTTCTCCGCGTCCGGATGAAGTATATACGGGAATTTATTGGCATAGACGGGCTGATGATCTGCGAACAGAAGAATGCTCCCGTCACGGGACAACTCGCATATTTCTGCTACTGACAGGAATGCTCTTTTTCCGACACCGACAGATTGCTTGCTCATAAAGGATCTGGCTTTATCGGCCACGACAGATTCGGATTTTGAGACAACTTCTATCGAGGCCTCTCCTATCCGCTTTGACAGATATGGGGCAGTCTCATTTGGCTCATTGATGCCCAGGGTAATCAGGCAGCCGCAGTTGTTCAGGATCGTCATCCAGCTTTCCAGATACCGCTTTTTCAGCTGCGGGATATCCTGTATGATCATGACGCAGTTGATCTGCCTGGAACGGACTGTCGCAATTTTCCTGTCCCAGTCCGGTATTACACCCAGAGCTGGAAACTCATCCAGGAGGAAATCCACCGGCACAGGCAGTTTCCCGTCCGATGTATGGATGTCTGCATAGTCCACCAGATTGATGAATGCCATAGAAAAGAACAGAGAAATGATGAACTTGAACGTCACATCCGTGTCCGGGAAGTTGATGTAGTAGATACTCGGAACCTTCCCCGCCATGGTCAGATCGATATCATCAGTAGACAGGATATCGCTCAAAAGCGGGTTGTTCAGGAGCTGGATGCCTGTAGCGAGATGTGTAATGATATTTCCCGCCAGGTTTCCCGAGGCCCGCTTGAAATCCATGTAGAATCTCGTGCAGGCCTCTTCAGACGATGTTACATGCTCACTGCTGAGAAGAGTATCCAGAAAGTCAATTCCGCCGGGGTTCTGCAGCAGCTCATGCACAGTTTTTATTGTTTTCTTTTCTGGCGGATATTCTCTTCCCTGCAGAACACGCAGTATCAGAGCACTCAGAAGAGATCCTCCTGCACGGGAGTAAACGTCATCCCTTTCCGAAATGTTTGCCATGACGGTACTGGAGAATACCTGTACATTCGTAATAAGGTTTGCTCCATGCAAGGATCCCAGGCAGTGCCAGCCGTCGGACTTTTCGAGGTTTTTCAGATCCAGTTTCCGAACGACATATCCATTGTCCCTGAAGTAGGAGGATGTCTCGCGGAACAGGTCCCCTTTCGGATCTGCGATGAAAAGGCTGTGCTTCTCCTTCATAGCCTGCATCATAAAGGTTTTCACGAAGGTAAACGTCTTGCCCCCGCCTGATCGTCCGATGGCGATCATATGGCTGTTAATACGGCCTTCATAAGGGTTGAAGTCTATGCACTGGCGTCCTTCTTCGTCAAGCTGGCCGAGAATTTTCCCTTTGCAGTCTTCCACGGGTCGGATCTGGGCGGCGTCAAGGAATTCCCATGGCTGCTCAAAATGAGCGTCCCCGTAGGGTGAACCGCCCTTGGAATGTAAAAAACCGCGCTGAAGCAGATCTTCCCGCTGTGACTCCTCCCAGGTTTTATGAGCTGCTGAAATTGCTATGGCAGATAAGGTTAGAAACACCATCGGGAACAACAGGAGACTTATTCTCGTGGAAAAGAACGCTTTCAAAACCGCTACGAATCCGAAGCCCCGAGGGAGGTAGAACATCAGAATATCCAGTATTCCTGTAAGATAGCAGCTGATCATGAACAAAGCGGCCAGAATAACCCGTATCTGCTGTCTGAAACGTTCTTCCGGAATATTCGCTTTCTCTTTAACTATTTGCTTCCCTTTCAAATGAAATACCTCCTCACAAAAGAGCCGCTCCAGATGGAAGGAGCAGCTCTTTGTCTTTAACCGGATTAGTCATACCATAGCGGATAGAGGTTGTACATCGCCTCAAATCCGCGGATCTCCGCTTTTGTGGTAGGATCATCTGGTGCTTCATATGCCTGACAGAAGCTGTATCCCGCCTGGTAAGCGCCTTCCGGAGAAGTTGGACAGGATATGAGGAGGTTTTTCAGCTCAATGAAACGGCTGTCCAGTTCATACCAAAGGAACATGAGCTGTCCCTCAATGGTTTCCCAATCCAGTCCTGCGGCATTACAGTAATTAATGAGGTCCTGCCATCTCTCCTCATGCCACTGGCAGATTCCGTATGAAGTCCCGTTGTCACCGAGAATGTTCGGAAGCCCGTTTGATTCATATATGATATTGGCTATGATTCCGCATACAGCAGCAGGACTCAGGCTCATCTTGTCTGTGAGGAATTCTGCTATTTCCATGTAGTTGTTGCTTTCAGAGGGAATCACAGGAAAGATTGCCACGTTCTCGGACGTTTGCGCCATATCAAGCTGGCAGAGCTGAATGGTTCCGCATACGTCGCCTACTATACAGGAGACCATGGATGATTCAGCAGCTGTGATAATACCTACTGTGATGGAAGTGCTGTCCTCTGCCGGTAAAAAGATGATATCCCCCGGTCTTATATTGGCAGCTCCGGTTGAACTGATCAGGCTTTCCGGACCGTAGAGCTTGTATCCTCTAAGACTGAACCACTGAAAGATCTCATCTGCGCTGTTTGATGCAGGAAAACAGTCCCGCCCGATAAATCCGAGCTGGTCTGCGCACCAGCACACAAAGACGGCATCCCATCTATATAACTCGGCGGAATCATTCTGCAAATCCGTATTGCCCACCGGGTATCCATAGTACCATTCGTTGTACTTTATCCGGTCCGATCCCATAGGGTCTTCCCTTTCGCCGGCCAGATATTCCGACATGGCTATATCCGCCATGGTAAAGCTGTCCGCCCATACCTTTTCGGTATTGAACGATAAGAAAACGGTTGCGATCACTGAACAAAAAAATATATTCAGAGCTTTCTTCATCATGCTTTGGACTTTCCTTTCTTGATTCCCTGATTCTCGGTTTCAGCCATATAAAGCCTGTCCCCTGTTTCTGCTGTCCGCGAATACCGGATACCACTTGTCCCGGGCAGAAGTGCCCCGGGTGATTCCTTTTGATTCGGAATCATCCGGCCTTTCAAACCGCACGCACCATTCATACCCCGCCTGATACGCACCCTGGCCGGTATCCGGCTGGGACATCAAAACATTGTAGATTCCTGTATTTGACTCCCCTCCCTGTGTTATTTCATATTCCAGGTAATAAAGCTGCCCGTCCATCGTCTGCCAGTCATAACCGTTCCGGTCACAGAAGGCGATCAGCTGATCCCAGCGGCTCGGATTGTGCCACTGGCAGATTCCGTAAGAAGTGCCTCCGTCACCAAGGGCATTCGGGTTAAAGTTGGATTCATACTCAATATTCGCAATGACCCCGCACGCTGCGGATGTCTCCATTCCCATATGTTCCGTCAGAAAATAGAAGATTGCCTTTTCATCACTCAGATATTCTACATGTACGATTGTTCCGTGGTTCATATAGCCGCCTGCGGACATCAGACTCGCCATGACGTTATTCTCAGAACTGTTCCCGTGGGTTATCTCGATGCTGGTCTCATTCACATTTGTCACGATCCCTATATGTCCCATTCCCTCAAAGAAAAAGAGATCGCCCGGAACTGCGGAATACGCCCCGCCTCCCATTTGCTTCACTTCTCTCCAGGAATAGGATGCAAAACCGTTATCCTTTGTCATATAGGAATACGTCGTCCTTACTCCGGCATCCTTCCGGTATAGTCCCGAGGAGATCAGGCCGCACCGGTCTGCGCACCAGCTGACGAATACCGCGCACCATGGAGCTTCCACCCCTGCCCTGCTGTAAAACCAGTCATTATACTTAGTCCGGTTGGAACCCGCAGGGATCTCCATGCTGTCCGGAGCATCCACCTCTGCCCTGGCTACCGCTGCTATATTAAAGCCTCCTGCTCCTCCCTCGCTGGCTACCTTGATCAGATTATGCTCTGTACAGTACTCCTTGCATTCCCGGAAGAGATCCTCGTAGTATTCCTTCTGATGTCCGGCTGCCCGGAAATACCTGATTCCATCCACTCCGGTCCATTCAGCGGATTCTATTTTTTCCCGGCTCCAGCCGTACTCTGCAGCAAAGGAGTCCAGGACCCGGTGCGTATCTGACGAAAAGGCATAGAGATCCGCGCAGGCAGCCGGTGCCGGGGCGCTCAGCAGAAACAGAATGAGTATTTCTGAGAGGATTCTTTTAATACCCTTCATGCCGCGCGCTCTCTTTTGAGTGTTCCTCTGTATTTGGCGTCATCCATCGGGAGAAGTCCTTCCCAAAGTCCCGCCATATCCACAAGGCTGCTAATGTCCCTGCAGCTCACGGTTACATTGACCACGTATTTCACATGGATATAGGTGATATCGTAGTGATAATCGACTTCCCTGTCCTGATATCCGATGATCGGCCCGGTCTGCCGGGGATTTGCCGATGTACGGACCAATGCTTTCGCTCCGTTCTGATAGGACAGAGACCAGCCGGCCTGGGCATAGAGATAATTGCCGTACCGCCCCTCGCAGGTTACCCCTTCAATGTAACGGTATCCTTTATTGACCCAGGCGGTGTAATAGTCGTCCGGCCGTCTGTCTCGCAGATACGCCGGGTACAGATCACCCGGTGAAGCGCCGTAAACCGGTTTTGAATAGTCCTTTACCGTCCTTCGCGCGGTTCCTGCTCCATATTTAAGCTCTTCTGTTTTCTGAGGCTGAATGCTGTACAGATTCGGGCAGTCCACCTGTATAAGCATATCCGTGACCGCGGCGCCGTAATTCTTTTCATATTCATCGGTTTTCCCCTGTTCGGCTGCCTCATCCTCCAGATACTGAGGAAGGAACCCGCCGGTCCAGGACTTCATGGAATACCGGATCCATGAGTTCTCACCAAGCTGAAAACTGATGTCTCTGTTGTCAGAACCGTTATAGCCAAGCCATTTCATGAATCCGCTGAGTCTGATATTTGACAGGTCTCCGCTTTTTTGAGTCGTATGCAGGCACAGGAGCCGGAGCGCATCGATATCCTTTACCGTGCGGTTCAGTGCGACTACCTGTGTCCCGTCGTATATGGTGATGACCGAGGATTGGATCTGATCCGTACTCAGAACATACTGGATATCGCTCTCATAACCGTTTCCGGAAAACTCCGAGATGAATCTCTCATACATAAGGCTGCTGATCTGACCGCTGACGGCGTCCCGGCAGATGATATCGATGACCTGCTTCTGCCGCGCAGTGATCTTGTCCTTAGCGGCCTGCAGCTTTCTGGAATACACGCTGTTCAGGTCCGCTTCACTGTCGATGATTCCAAGATCTGAATCCGTTGCAAGATCTGTATCGCCTTCTCCGGAGCTCGCACCCTTTATGGCATTCCAGATAACGGATCCGGTTGCCTTCAAAAAGCTGACAAGTCTTCCTCCGGTTCCGGAGTAGTACTCAATTTTCCACTCTTCAGCAAGCCTGGCAGCCGCCTCAAATAAAGCCATCGGGAACAGGAAAACTGCGCAGAACACGGAAAAGAGCACCGTCACCACAAGAAACAGGGCGATTGTCCGCCATGTTTTATCCCTGGCCAGATTCAAAGCGGCTCCTGCCAGGTTTCCGGTCGCGGCTTTTCCTGCAGCGGAGACAGTATTTTTCACGGTGCTTGCAGCCTGTTTTGCGACACGGGCGCCGGTTTTGGCCCCCTGTGCCAGATCCTCTGATGAATTGCGGTAATTCTCGGGCATGTATCGACCTCCTTTACATCGTTTAGCGTTTTCCCAATTAATTCTAAGGTCTCTTAACTCCCTGCGCAATGCCTCCGGCTCTAAGAACGGCCTTCTAAGAATAATACAGGGGCGGACAACCCGGCAGACTGTCCGCCCCTGCGAAGCAACTGATCAGGATCAGCCTTTGCGCGGCTTCTTCCTGATAGCTGTGAAAATGTTAGTGATCAGGCTCGGTTCTCTGACCTGTCTGCCCGATGCCGGAGCTGACCTGTGCAGCCCTTCAGGATCATCTGTAAGCCAGTGCCTGCCGTCTGCTGATTTGAATACGGAATACTGTGATGAGACACTGGACGGGAGCGCTGACGCTCCTTTCCCGTTCAGGAAGATTCTGGTACCGGCTGTTCCGTCTTTCTTTCTATAAGACACCATTATCTCGCGGCCGCCCTGATTCTCATAATGGCCCGGATTATCGCTGCTGGGAGGCAGATCACGGACTTGAACGCTGTCAAATCCGGTTCCGGGTATTATATCCGGTACTGCGTCTTTGAACACATCATAAGCCATCTGACGGGTCTGCGGGATATCCGCGGGAATGAAACCGGGATTGTTCAGCGCACGCGCTTTGGAGAAGACGTCTGAATTCCGGATTGTATCATCCAGAAGACTGCGGACCTGATCCCGGATCGAATCATAGCTTTCCGAAAGCTTTTCTATATCATTTGCTCTGGCTTCAGCTGTGGCCTGCTGCTTCACGTTCTCATAAGCCCCGGGAGTATTTGCCCGCGCATAGGATTCCTTATACCTGGACAGATTCTCCTGCTGCTGCCTGTATTCGGAAGTCGCTTCCTGATACTCAGTGGATTGCGGATCAATGCCTTGCTGTTCCAGATTCTCAAGTCTCTGCCCAGCTTCCTGAACCTTTCTCTCCCCGGCTGCCGCTGTTTCATTATAAAGATTCTGCCTAGCATCTTCATATATTTGCTCTGCCGCGTGGATCTGTTTATCTGGCGCGCCATCCACCCTCAGGTTATCCAGGCTGGACCTGGCAGATTCTGCCCTGAGTCTCGCGCCAGCGTTTTCAGGCATGGACTCTTCATATGTCCTGATTCTTCCGGCGTCCTCACGCTGTGTTATCCCGGCTGCTTCCTGGCCGGCTGCGTGATACGAGCTTTCATCCATGCCTTTTTCTATATATTCCTGCTTTGACGGCATGGACACGGCATAACTTCTGGAACCGTCTTCCTTTATCGCGTCCTGACTTACAGCCTGAGCCATGTAATCCGATACAGCGCGGCCGCCGCAACGGTCGGTCATAGTAAGCTGATACGCACCGTCAGGCGTTTCCCTGCTGTTAATTCCCACACCGGAAGCAGCCGCAGGAATGGATGGCTGAATATCATCGTCTTCATTGAGCTCCAGGATGTTGCCTTCTTCATTTCTGGTCCCGTATTCCTTGTAGTTCTCACTGTAGTTCATTCTTCGGGGTGCGCCCTTGCCTTCCTGAAGCTGCTTGGCGTCCTCTCTCAGCTCGTCAGGCATGACGCCTCCGCCGCTCTGATACTCCTGGGCCTCATCCGCGACTGCGGCTGCATTCGCCCTTGCATTGTTCTCTGATGCTCTCAGCTCTTCCTGAGAATATTCAGACCGATCCCCGTTCAACCCCAGCATATAAGCCGTACCGGACATGAATCCGCCTTTCGCCGCCTGCCAGGGAGTCGTTTGAGCACCGGCTGTTTTTCCTCCGGAAGGTTTACCCGCAGTATCTTCTGATTGTGTAGGTCTGGAAGCGGATGTTCCTGAAGAAGCGTTTCCTCTGGATGCGCCTGCAGACCTGGAGGCTGCTGGACCGGAGGCATCAACCGGAGAGCCTGCAGGTTTCCGCGGACCTGATTTGCCGGATGAGCCGGACATTCCGGATACGGTCAAAGACTTGCTGTTGGCCGGATTGGTGCCATTTTGGCTCTGTGCAGCTTTATGAGCAGCCCAGGCAGCTGTTACGGCGCGGCCTGCCGGAGATTGATGGACCAGATTGTCTGCAGCGCCCTTGACACCGGCTTTTGCTGTTTCCCGCACACCGGCTCCTGAACGAAATGCTGCCGCCGCGGCATTCAGACCGGCTCCCAGGTTGGTACGGCCTGCATAACTCCCAAGGATACTGCCTCTGCTTCCATGTTCGCCTTTTCCGCTGCCGAAACGTCCGGTAAGTCTATTAAGACCTTGTGCACCTGCAATAAGATCATCCACCATGTTTCCACCGGTAGTTGCGACTCCGACTCCAAGCTGCTGCAGATACGTATCCACACGCTGCGCAATCTTGCACATGGCGAGGATCATAAGCAGTTTTATCACGTAATTTGAGCTGCCTGCATTGAACCCGGAAAGAATGAGCTTCAGGAACATCACCGAAAGGGACATTTGAATGACCGCTCCGACAAACATGCTGCACCATTTCCGGAAGATTCCCGATGTATCACTGGAAGGAATGGTACAGTAAATCAAAGGAGATGTGTAAACCAGAACTCCGACCATCAGCCAGCGTTCGCAGATTTCTACTACAAGCTTAAACAGATTCCATGCGATCACAATCAGGAGAAAGATCTCACAAAGCCCTTTCGCAAGGCTGCTCCAGCTGCTGACGGAGGCTGCTGCGAATCCGAAAAAACCGGAGATGAACTCCTTAAAATAAACCTTCCCATCCGTCACTGCCTCGATATTTAAGAAGCGGTCATAAGGGATCGAACCCAAATGGACGATATACTCAAGCACATAGCCGCCCCAGTAGATGGCAGCCACTGCAAAAAAGGTCTTCATGAGGATCATCAGAGGATTGTCCTTCGCACTGTTGTCCAATGAACCGAACCAGAACGTGGCCAGCGCTTTCCCTGCAATAATCGCCGCGAGAGCTACCGAAAAACTCCTTAGGTACGTGTAGAACGTAGCCAGCAGCGGAAACACGTCCAGGAAAGAAGACAGATTCATATTCAATGCGTCCAGGAATAATGTCATGAACCCTTCCATCACATCTCCCAGGGCGCTGGATAAGGACTGGATAATACTTGCCAGCATGTAGCTTTGTCTCCTTGATTACTTGGTGGTAAGGTGGTCTGGTGACCAGGCACTGGACTGAAAAAGATCCTGTGCCGTCCTGACTACAGCCGGGAGGGCAAAGACCGCAGCGGTGGCTATGGCAATGGCGACCATACGGGCTTTGGCCTTTCTGGCTTTCTGTTCATCGCCGTATGCGTATTCCAAACCGGACCACGCAAGCCCTACCGCGCCGCCTCCGAGTGCCAAAGCCTGAATAATACTGCCGACATTCGCCTCTTCACCATTGAATCCGGATGCATAGCAGGGTTCGGAAAGCAATCCCGACAGAACAAATACAGCGTAAAACACGGATAGCACAGCTGCCATCCTTTTCCCGGGCGACCCAGAAACATGCCTGATGTCACTCATACTATTTCCCTCCATTCTAAAAACACCCACCGGGCAGATGGTGGGTGTTCATAGTACATTTGTTCTATATCAGCCGAAATTCCAGGATGCCGCTGTAAACCAGCTCTTTATCGCAGAGACAATCGCCGGAGCCATGAGCACGACCGCAATCGCTACGATAATCTTGATCGCAGCGCTTTTAGCTTCCTCCGCTGCCCTTGCCCCGCCCCAGATGATTTTGATTACCTGTAAAGCCAGTGCGACTGCACCGATCGGGGCAACTATCGAGATAAGGATTCGCCAGACCTGCTCAGTTCCTCTGTTAATCCCCTGGATAATGGTTTGAGAGCTTGCAAGCGCTGGCATTGCGGTAATCACGGAACAGTAGAAACCAGTTAGTATTGCGGCAACCCGGTTTATATGTCTCCTTCTGTCTTTTTGGGGACTTTCCGGATATGTGGATTTGTTCTCCAACTCTTTCCCTCCTCTGCGGAATCTGTTCAAATATTTACTGATAGCAGACTCATCACGCAGAATTGTATATTCGATTTGACATAATGTCAATTTTTGAGGCTTTAAGAACGATTCTGGCATAATAAACGACTTTTTTTAATACAGAAAAACACTATACAGCCTGGAGCAAATTGCCGCTCCCCTGCCGCATAGTGCTTTTTCTTCTGAGGATATTCGTCACCCGACTACTTTATATAACAAACACGGTCCACCCGGGGTGCTTTCTACAGAACAGATTTTATTCCTGCTGTCTCCAGAATTCTATTCTCCAACTCTGTGGCCTTGTTATAGCCATCCCGAGCAAGATCAGCTGCGGATTCATGAAGTGCCATGCGGAAACGCTCGGCCATTGCGTCAAACCGGCGCAGCGCCATCCGTTCGCCGAGACCGGCCTCTCTGGCAGCCGCTCGGAAGGAATCTCTCGACATGTCATCCAAAGCCATCGTTCCGCCGATACGGAAAGACATGTCCCGAGTGCTTTGCTCATATATGACGGTACTTACAATGTCATAAGCGGGGGCAAGGCGAATCTGTCTGAGGTCCTTCCCATACAGTAGAGAGAAGTTCTTTATGTGGGCATCCGTATTCCCGATCAGGTAATCGAAAACGATGGTGTCCCACAGCCTGAGCTGGTCCGTGACAGGATCGGCTGAGTACTTACGGAGAATCTCAAACATCCCCCTCATGTATCCGCTGGAGGTCTGCTCGTATTTTGCTGCAGCAGGAATACCCATTGCCTGCGCAAAATCCTCCTGATGGAGCCGATACGGTCTCGGGAGGCCGCTCACTGTCGTACTTGAAGAATCAAATCTGCGGTCATAGCGCTGTGTGGCAAAAAGCACTTCATCCTCCTCGCCTCTGCCGGTATTCATAATAAAGCTTTTGGGAGTATCAAGCCCGCAGCGCGCGGCAGTCATCAGGGACAGCCTTTCGTTTGTTACAATAGCCTCCAGCCGTACGTGACTTTGCTTGACAATATGCGTGCTTGGTGCGGTCCCATGTGGCAGATACCAGGCGTTACCAGGCTCATCGAAATACAGGCCAACCTTGCCGGAGACACCGGTCAGAGAAAGATGGGATTTCGTGACCAGCTCAGCGGACTTTGTGACTCCCTCAGCAGCAAGTTCCTGAACCTGACTGTCCGTAATACGCTCATAGGAAGCATCGACAGTCTCTCCCTCCTCTGTTATGCAGAGCGCTCCGAGGCACTCCCGGCCGAGCCCGTGAAGGATGGACAGATAGTCGCCCTCGTCAACATGCATCCATTGTGCAACCGTACGCCTGGTAAAGCCTTCCGGCAGAAGGCCTTCAAAGAAGCTGGCGGTCCGTTCTGCCGAGAATGCGTCTTCCTGAAGCGGAAGACTGATAGAGATCGGAGTACCTCCATCTAAGCGATACTCGTCAGAATACTGAAAACGGGCATCAGACGGGCTTTCACCTATAATCTTTCCAACAGGGACAATGCTCCCGTTTCGTTCAACGCTGACCAGAAGTTCCTTCATAATTCAGCTCCTCGGCGTCAGAGAGCAGTCAAGGCCCAACAGAGTAGCGAGGTATATAGCCTTCCCCAGTTCCGCTGTGCTTTTCCCATTTTCCAAATCTGAGATAAAAGTTACGCTGAAGCCGCTGAATTCAGAAAGGAATGCCTGTGTATAGCCAAGATCTTTGCGCCTTTGGCGCAGAGCGGCACCGAATTCTTTTGCATCCGTTATCAAGGAAATACCTCCTCAATATAGCCGTTCGGCGAAGTTTAAAATAGGGGTTACTGAAAAACAGGCTAAACAGTCAATGCAGAGCACATACTGTTGTTGAAAAAGAGTAAGTGCAGAAAAGTGCGCAAGAGTTCCTGGTATACTCTTTTCCAGGCATTCATCATAAGGATGGAAAATCCAGCTTCTGTCTTGGAAGTCTCATCCAACTTGGACATAATCCGGCTCAATCCATATCTTCGCTTTGCCGTTCCATTCTTTCCTTCAATTACATTCCGGTCACAGGCATCCTGGTACATCTGTGCTTCGTTCTCTTCTTTTGCTGCTTTGCTTTTTCGCCCTAATGCCGGACCGGATAAGCGTATTCCTCTTGCTTTGCAATAGTTCCTGTTATTTCTTGTTTGGTAAAGCTTGTCTGCCAGAACTGCGATCGGGTAGTATCCACATCTTCGAAAGTAGTTTTCAATCACAGCTGGAAGATCATTGCCTTCATTGAAATTGTTCCAACAGGTCTGCTCTATGAATGTATATCCGTTTACCACGGAAAGATGAAGCTTCTGTCCAAATTCCGTTGGGTCAGGCCTTTTTCCTCGTACAATGGGACGAATATGTGGCTGCTGCAAGCTGACAATTCTGTCCTCGCATCGATGGGTTCCGCTTTCGTACATTTCCTTCTGCTGCAGATAAACCTTTGGTATCACCAGCAGCCTGTCTTTGAGCCAATATGGAAATATTTCCTCCCAATTTGGTACGAGAAACTGCATCTCATTCAGGCGTTTCGTTGCCTTTTCAATGTAGTCGAGCTGTAGTCCTATTCCCACATGCAACTTCTTTCGAGTCCACTTTTTGGATTTCGAGATGTTGAGAAACGACTGTCGAGCTTTCTTCCTGTTATACGGATACTTGTGCTGCTCGTGAGAAACATATGGCCACAAAAGATCAATAGCGGTTTCCAGGTGCTCTCGGCACTGGTTGAGCAGATCAATATCTGTTGGATACTTGATGTCTGCACCCGCTACGGTTGCATCCATGATTAAGGTTCCGGAGTTCGGATCAGAGATTGTTATTTCTGGAGTCGCTTCGGCGCTTCCGCCGCCGGATCCTTTCCCTGAATGATCGTTGTTCCGGTCTACCTCTCGCATTTCTTCCGGCCACTATCCTGTGCAGATATACTCATTTACCTTGGCAACGAACTCTATTGGGAAACGCTTTCGGAAATGTACCATCATGGATGGATCGAACAGAGGCTCCATGTGAAATTCGTGCAGTCCCAAAT
>CAZMXF010000042.1:0-12127 GCA_964570015.1 uncultured Oscillospiraceae bacterium
CTCGCACAACAAAAGCGGCAGACCCGGTAACCTGATTCTCTCTCATCAGGCCAAACCGGGTCTGCCGCATTATCTCGGGATTCATGCATGTTGTCCGTGTGCATAAAAGGCTTTGGCTACCTTTCTTCGGCAAAACAGTCTCCGTTTTTCCCCCCCCTCATGCAACAACATGTGTAGCTCAATATGAAGCAAGAAATAACAGCATCCAAATACACCCGGTTTTTGCAGACTTCTTCATACTATGCATGTTATTGACAATGTCCGTTTGCTGTTTTATAATTACCCATTAGGAACATAGGTTAATTCCAAAGCCTGAAAAGGAGTTGTTACAGCATGAAAATAGCCCTTGCTCAAATACAAATCTCCGACAACATGGAAGAAAATTACCAAAAAGCCCTGAACTGTATTAAGGAAGCCGCTGTAAACGGTGCTGAGCTGATATGCTTTCCAGAAGTACAGCTCTCCCCTTTCTTCCCTCAATATGAGAAGATCGATGCAAGTCGTTTTCTACTCCATCTTTCTCATCCTTATGTAAAAGGAATACAGGCCGCATGCCGTGAGAACAGAATCTTCGCATCACCGAATTTTTATATTGATGACGGCAAGGCATATGACATGAGCCTTCTGATCGATGACAACGGTGTACTCCTCGGCAGTCAAAAGATGGTTCATATCGTGCAATGCAAATGCTTCTATGAACAGGACTATTATACTCCCTCTGAGGATGGCTTTCATGTTTTTGATACTCCGCTCGGAAAAATTGGGATCGTCGTCTGTTTTGACCGCCATTATCCGGAGAGCATTCGAACGGAAGCGCTGAGAGGTGCAGATTTAATTCTGATACCAACAGCCAACACCAAAGATGAGCCTTCCGATCTATTTCAATGGGAAATCCGAATCCAGGCATTTCAGAACAGTGTCAATGTAGCCATGTGCAATCGTGTTGGAATTGAAGGAAATATGCATTTTTCAGGGGAATCAATTGTCTCTGACTATAACGGAAATTGCATTGCACTTGCCGGAGACCGTGAAGAAATCCTCTATGCAGACGTTGATTTACAAGCAGCCTCAAGAACAAGAGCCTTAAAACCATACGTCTCCTTGCGCAGGACTGAATTGTACGAATAGAGAAAACAGTTGGACTGTAAAACCATTGGGCAAGGGAATTCTCATATTGCCTGTCCGCATTTACCCGTACTATACTAATTACAAAGACTCAGTATTGGTGGGATGAATAAAATGAGACTTGTCATTCACGACATGACAGAGGATAACTGGGAGAAAATCAAGCAGAATTATTCAAATGACCGAATTATATCGGATCATGGCACGATCCATCCCTGTATCGGCTGCTTCAGCTGTTGGAACAAAACACCCGGACAGTGTGTGATTTGGGACGGGTATGAAAACATGGGCGTCCTTATTCACGAAGCGAGTGAAGTGATCGTCATCAGTCGCTATACTTATGGGGGCTTTTCCGGATTTGTAAAGAATGTTTTTGACCGCAGTCTCGGATATGTCCTCCCGCAGTTCGAGGTGATTGCCGGAGAAACGCATCACAAAAAGCGGTATACGGAGGAAAAGCCTTTCACGTTCATTTTCTACGGTCATAATCTGAGCACGGAGGAAAAAGAAAGCGCCCGCAGATATGTAAATGCGGTCTGTACCAATGTCCGGGCTTATGTAAAGGCAGTACAGTTCATGGAGTATGACGAGCAACCGGTTACGGAGGAACCAATCTCTGCCACACAACCCGCAAAGACTGTTTTTCTCAACGGCAGCATGCGTTCGGAAAACGGGAACTCTGCTAAGCTGGCCTTACAGCTCGGAAGTATGCTGAGGCAGGATTATCAGATTGTCGAACTGAAGAAGTATTCCGGTAAAATGGCGGAACTGCTGTCTCTCTTGGGCGGTGCAGAGTCCGTTGTTCTTTGTACCCCTCTGTACGTTGATGGGCTGCCGTCACAGGTGATCCGTTTCATGGAATATGCAGAACACTGTTCCGGCCTGCTTTCGGGAAACATCTATGTGCTTGCAAATATGGGTCTATACGAGAGCAGGCAGCTCGTAAACCTGTTCAGTGCGGTAAAACAATGGTGTCATCAAACTCATTGTTCGTACTGCGGCGGTCTGGGGGTAAGCGCCGGAGAACTTGTCGGCCCGCTCATGGGTTTTATTCCATTCGGCTTTGGAACAACCAAAGCAATTGCCAAAGGAATGGGTCAGCTGGCAGAAGCGATTCGTCAGGGCAAAGAATGCGGAGAGATTTATACGGAGCCGTATTGTTTCCCTCGTTCGCTGTACATCGCCATTGCCAACGCCGGCTGGAACCGGGCAGCAAAGAAGAACGGGATCAGACGGAGAGATCTTTTTCGACAACTCTGATTCCATAAGAAGTAATTATCTACAACAAAGATGCGGCGGATCGGGTAACCTGTAAAATGCTCTCCTGATCCGCCGTATCTGGTTTTTCATAGATCACTTTCTGTTTGATTATCAACCCTTGGGTGTGCTCTTTTTGGTTTAATAATAGCGGCTCCTGTCAGAGTCGCATTATTGTAAGCTGCAGGTTTTTATGGTAGAATCATCTTGTTAATTCAGAAAATGTATTGCAGGCACTGGAATGAAGTTGCTATTGAGGAGCGTAAATGAATTTATGTTTATGGGAAAAAGAAAAGCAGTCGTACTGATCATCTTATGCCTGACCACACTATTATCAGCATGCGGCAAAGGAAAAACGACAGAACCATCCTCGCCAGTTGAGCCGATAGAAACAGAGACGACATCGATGCCGGACATATTACAGCAGCATGAGCAGATGAATGTTATATCTTCTTCCGAGAGTGACCCTTCTGCACCTGTTGAATATGAAACGGCAGACGGATTTATGAGTTCATTTCTCCTTGCGTCTGACCGGGAACTGATTGATACAGCAAATGACTATGGCGTTTTCTATAGAGTAGTTTATGAAGCATCATTGGAAGATGATGAACTGAGAGCATGCGGATCAATGGATTACAGGAACTTTAAAGATCAGGATTCCATTACCATATCTTCAGACCTGACGCATGTTTTTAAGGTGGATGATAATACTGTGTATCGGAAGGGTACTGAAGTAGGTGACCAAACCATTACAAAGGAAGAATTTGCGGAGCTTCTTGAAATCAGGAAGAATTCCGGCATGTTCTTTGAAGTAGAGATTAGGAATGGTGTGCTTAAGACAGCATATCTTGCCGCACAGTAATATCGATAATAGGATGAGTTTCTCAATTCCTCACAAAAAACCTGTGAACCTGGCTTGGGCAGCCAATGGTCACAGGTTTTTTGTTAATAAATCTGGTATCAGTCGTCTATGCCCACCATTACATTGCTGGCTTTAATAACAGCATAAACTGTTCCGCCAACCTTAAGACCAAGCTCACGGATAGAGGCCATGGTAATAACAGAACTGATGATGTTTCCGCCACCAATATCGATTTTAACGATACCGTTTACAGCCCCGTCCTGTATGTCAACAACAGTACCTTTGAACTGGTTTCTTGCACTTAATTTCATTGTTTGTTTCTCCTTCTTCCATAATTGAAGTGGCGTCATTATACCTCGGGAAAGCCCGTAGCACAAGCCAGGCACCAAAACATGTGTGAAAAAGAATGAATCGACATGAAAGCACATGAGCAAACGAACCCGCGTATTCAGGCTTTAGCCTTCTGAGAAACACTTGTATGAAATAGAAGACCGGCGGGAGACCCTGAGGTGCTCCCGCCGGCAACGTATATTCTTTTCTGATAAGGATTAGAAGACTCCCAGCATTTTCAGAAAACTCAGTTTAAAGTTTGTGGGATCCAGTTCCTCCAGTGACTGAAGCGCTTTGCGATACTCCGACTCGTTTCCTAGTCCTTTGTTTCCGAGCGCTTTCAGCAGGCAGGCATTGATGGTGTTCTGCCGTACAATATTTTGCTCATAAGGAAGCGGTGCGGACATACCGACGCCAAAGTAACCGGGAAGATCGGCATTCTCAAGCTGTCTGTCGGCAGTGCTGATCATTTCCTGGTAGACTTCCTTGGCTTCCTCCAGCCGTCCGAGCTTTTCCAGGGCCAGTCCGGTGAAATAACGCAGTTCAGTGACCTGTGATGGCTGATTTGCAGCTGTTTCAAAGGCTTTCACCGCATTTTCCAGGTCTCCGAGGCTTTCATACAGGAGTCCGGTGTAATAATAGATATTGCTTTCCTGGGCGCTGTAATGTCTTCCCTCACCGTAATCCTTCGGATAAACCAAAGCTTCCTTGTACCAGTGGAGTGCCTGGTCTGTATTTCCGGCGAGGTGTTCTTTCCGGCCCATCAGGGTATATTGCCATCCGTGATGACGGGTTAGCTTACCCTCTCCGCCTTCGTAGATATTGAAACGCTTGGAGAGAAGCAGCTCCCGCGCACGATCAAACTGACCGTCCTGCGTCAGCAGAATGATCCACTCGAGGTAGCAGTCATCCCTCTGGCGTACAAGCTCCTGATTCTCATCCAGGAAAGCAAGTCTCTCCCGGATGCTTACATTGGTGTTTTTGTAAAGCTGAAGCAGCTCATAGACAATACGGGCGTTCTCCGGTGCAAGACGGTGAGCTTTTTCCAGGAGGGCACGGCTCAGCTCCGGCTTGCCCAGATGGTCAAAGTAGGCTGTGGCCAGATTGCGCCATGTGAATGCGTATTCCGGGTTCAGTTCTCCGGAACGTTCCCAGCAAGCAGCTGCAGCACTGTAATTCATGCGGTCATAATAGAGGCAGCCCAGGAGGTACTGTGCTTGCCATTCGTCCACACTGAGTACGGCGATATCATCCAGACGATTTGGAAAGCACAGATACATACTGCCCTCTTCGGCAGGCTCCCCTCGAAGTGCGGCAAGGTGGTAGAAGATCAGCTGATTCTTGGATGTGCATGCAGACAGGGCGGCTATAGCCTCGTCTTTCAGGCCGGCCCGTTTGAAGTCCAGGGCGATATCAAGCATGTCCTCACTTCTGCCGAGCAGGAATTCCTCCATCGGTCTGTCTTTTAAGAGGAAGAGGCAGAAACGGGCATAACTGTCCTGAGGAGCTTCAACCATGATCTGCTCAAGGGCTGCAGTATCTTTCTGAAGATATGCCAGAAGAGTCCGGGCGACAAAAAACTTGGTGTTTGTCTCCAATGCCAGGCGCAGATAAGAAATTGCAGATTTACGGTTTCCCGCACTGCACTCAATGCAGGCAATTTCATAATAGCTCTGGCTGCGCCAGGGATACTGCCATGCAGCTGCATGATACAGGTCCAGCGCTTCCTCCGGCCTGCCGGTCAGCCGCTTCAGTCTGCCCATCATGAAGATAGCTTCTGTGTCGGCGGGGTTGTCGTTACGCATGCGGATCCGGTCGATCGCCTTCTGCAGATAACTCTCCGCGGCAGCAAAGTCCCCCTTTTCAATGGACTGCTTGCCCATGGCAAGATTGCAGCGGTAGTCTTTGGGATCCCGTCTCAGTGCCTCCATGTAGTAATCTACAGGATCGTAGGTATGATGCTTGTACTGCTCCAAATGGGACCCGTGAAGATAGAGCTCTTCCACAGATTCTACATCTTTGGGCCGAGGCGGAATGCTTCTGGCGTTCGGAGCCTTTTTCAAGCCGGTTACGGGAGCTTTATAAGTAACCAGTACTTCACCCTCGGACGAACATACATCCATTCGGATATCATGAATGTCAGCACCGTCAGGCATTGCTGTTTCCGTTACAAAAGGTGTGTCAGGATCAATGTCAGCCGTCTCGGCGAAGAATTCCCTGCCATTCAGGCTCAATGAGATTCTGGCTCCTTTACGGAGGGATGTGGTGATCGTTCCGATATGAAGCCGTCCGGCGTCCTCATGCAGTGAAACCGCGGCCTCAGCGGAGGCGTTTGATACATCTCCGATCCCCTTGATCGGATACCAAAGCTGTGAGAATTCCTTTGTCTCTCCAGGCATGATATAAGTGAAGTCAGGCTGGTTGTCTGTATATACGCCTGTCATCAGCTCTATATAGCGGTCATCATTGTCAGTCAGGTTGGCGCACCAGGCATGACCAAAGGGACCGTCGCCCCACGTCCACATTTTCTTTCCTGTGGAAATGTGATGATCCGCAAATGCCACAGTTCCGGCGTCAGCTTTATGGTCATAGCCGCTGAGGAAGTCCATAGAGGACTGCCCCCTCATGATCATTACAGATGTCGGAAGCTTAATATTGGAGTACCAGGTGGCATCAATTCCGTCTCCGTAATTAAAGGGACGAGCGGAGTGATAGATTCCCTTCATGACCGGGAAGCTGATGACAGCCCGTCTGTCGTGGTCGTTACCCCATTCCACATCAGGCGGAAAACCAGCCTTGTACTGCGGATGCACTCTGACAGACAGGTTGTTCCACCACATGAATGGAAGAGGTCTGTCGGAGCGGTTGTACATGATTACTTTTGCCTCAACTACAGAGCGGTCCGGGTAAACCGTGATTCCGACACTGCCGCGCATGCGGTTGAAAGGCTCCGCCTCCCCCATCCAGACCGTGACAGAGCCGTCCTTCTGCTCCTTTACTGTCGCTTCAAGCGGCATAAACGTCGTCGGGCGGTGATGCTGAGGCCAGTTGAATTCCACACCGCCTGATACCCAGGGCCCTGCTATGCCGATCATAGCAGGTTTGATTACGATATTCTTATAAATAAACTCATAGTTGTTGGACTTCTGTGTCGCTCCGTGTATTTTCCCGCCGAGCTCCGGCAGCAGTTCAACCTCAATAAAGTCATTCTCCAGCTTGATGAGATCGTAGGTCTTTTCCTGTCTTGTGTTGCTGATGCTGTCAATGAAAGGCACCGGATAAATACGTCCCGTTGCGCCCTGATACGGCTTTTTTTCCAAAAAGAACGGGAGATCATTGGGTTTCCCAGGAACATAGCTGGGGATTACGGTCGGTTTGCGTTCAACCTTTACTTTCATATCTGGCCTCCTTGAAAGCGGCGGTATATATTAATTACGGTATCCCGAAACGTTGTTTTCTGTTTAACGCCCGGACTGACGAGCCTTCTGCTCTTTCAGTGTTTTGATCGACGTGTTCAGAATGGAGCGGTTCCTTGTCCACGGCAGTCCGGTCTTTTCTGAGATCAGAGCCATCAGCCCTGCTTCATTTGGGGTAATGCTGCTGCGGTCCAGCATATAGGAGGAATGGTCCTTTAAAAAGAGATACAGATAATCCTTCTGTTCCAATAGAAGGTAAATATCGCTGTAAGGTAATGAGTCCGCGTTGTCTGTCCCTTTCAGGCGGATGAGTTCTTCTTCAAAATAATATGCAATAGTGGGACATTTCCCGTTGAGAGAACGGATTACCTGATCCGCAAGCTGTCGTGCCGGAGAATTCAGTCCCACCAGGGTAAAGCTTCCCAGCAGGATGCAAAGGATCTTCACGGATTGCCCAAGCCCGGGAACAAAAAGTGCGACTGCGAGGAGAATCAGGGAGATCAGGAGAAGCCAGTAATAGGCCATTGGCCGGAACGTTTCATACTGCGCCCGGGCCATTATTCTGACTGTTTCTTCACTGTGCTTGATGGATGCCTGATACCGGTCCTCCATACGAGCTTCCCCCTTTTGGAAAGTTTCGGGCGGTGTTGACCGCCCGAAACCTCATACAACTTGGATTTTTACTTGGAGATAATCGCGAGTGTCTGCTCGAGCAGATCGGCATAGCCGTTTGCCTCGGCGTTCTTGCTCCAGTACGGAGTGAAGAGATCAATCAGAGCCTGGTGATCATCAAACTCTGTGATGTTGCAGCCGGCTTCTTCCAGCTTGGTCTGGTATCCGGTCTCATTGGCAATAACGGTCTCGTTGAGGTCGGCCTGAACCTCTGCCCAGGTGTCGAGGAGGAGCTGCTGTGTTGCCTCGTTGAGGCTGTTCCACTTGTCAACATTGATGCAGGGTCCGATGATGGAGATCATGTGGCGGCTGAGGCAGATATTGTTGCCCAGTTCATAGAAGCCCTGGGTGTAGAATGCTTCCAGACCGGACTCAACGCCATCCACAACGCCGGACTGCATTGCCGTATAGGCTTCAGACCAGGAGATGGGGTTCGGGCTCATGCCGAGGGTGTTGAAGGTGTCCATGTAGATGTCCGCACCGGGGGAACGGAGTTTGTAGCCCTTGCAGTCAGCAATGCTGGTAATGGGATCCTTGGTGCACATGTTGCGGAAGTTGTTCCAGGTCCAGCCAAGGGGCTTCACGCCAAGGTTTTCTTCCATCCGCTTGTCGATCTCCTTACCGATATCGCCGAACACGATCTCGGCAGCAGTGTCATAGCTGTCAAACATGAAAGGCAGGGAGAACAGGGCATATTCCGGCTCGTCAGAGCTCAGCAGAGAGGTGTCGCCCAGGCACATGTCCAGAGTTCCCATAATGATGGAATCCTGAGCGTCGCCGGAACTGTAGAGGGATGCCGCCGGATATACGTCAATGGTAACTTTTCCGCCGGTCTTTTCATTGACCATCTTTGCCCAAGCGTCAAGTGCGACACCGATCGGCTGGTCAACAGCGTTGTGGTGGGAGAGCTTCATGGTGATCTCAGTGTACTCAGGCTCTGCGGGGCTTTCTGCAGATGCCGTGGCCGCGAGGGCAAAGCACATCACGAGAGTGAGAAGCAGCGCGATGAATTTTTTCATTTTCTTTCCTCCATTTTATTATTTTTTGAATCCGGGTTTCCCCGTGGTTCACAGGTTAATACCGCTTTTGTCTGTCTTTAAGAGATCAGTCCTGTCAGTTTAGGCAGGAGCAAGACAATAGCGGGGATGAAAATGGTCAGGATCGTTACCGCGTAGTTGACCGCAATAAACTGCCATATGTTCTTGACCACTTTCCCTAAGGGCGTGTCCGTGATATTGGCCGCCAGATACATAAGCAATCCGACCGGAGGTGACATACCGCCCATGTCCAGGGTCAGAATGCAAACCATGGCGAAATGAAGCGCGTTGAAATGATACTGCCCGATCAGAGGGGCGAAAATAGGTACCAGCATGAGCATTGCGGCGTTGGAGTCAATGAACATTCCGGCGATGAAGAGCACGACGCTCACAAAGATCAGAACAACATTGGGACTGCTGGTAAAGGCCGTCATGACGGAAAGAATGACCTTGGACATGTTGTAGTTCGTGACCAGCGCACCGAAAAGGCCGGCAAAAGCGATGATAATCATGGAGTTGGTGGTTGCACTGACGGCTCCATCCACGCAGAGCTTGAATTTCTTCCAGTTCAGAGTGCGCCCGACCAGTCCGTAGATCACACTGTAAGTACAGGCAAGAACGCCGGACTCAGTTGCCGTTACAACACCGGAAAGAATACCGCCGATGATGATGAAAGGCATTACCAGCGCCGGAATCGCATGAAGGGTATCCTTGCCCAGCTGTTTCCAGCCAACGAATTTGTCTCTGGGTATGCCCGTCCTTCTGGCATAGAGATAGTTGACAAACATGTATCCGAGGCCTATCAGAATACCCGGCAGGAACCCAGCCATAAACAGTGCGCCGATTGCGATGGACGTGACGCCGGAGTAGATGACCATCATGATACTCGGCGGAATAACGGGACCGAGAGCACCACAGCCTGAAACCATGGCGCAGGCATAGCCGTCATCATATCCCTCATCTTTAAGCGCAGGCACCAGAATACTGGCGATAGCCGCGGTGTCGGCATTGGCGGACCCTGAAACACCTGCCATCAGGACGCCTGTCACGATGGTGGCGTGACCGAGGCCTCCGGTAAAGTGGCCTACAAGGCTTCTGGCGAACCCTACCAGTTTCCTTGTGATTCCGCACTGTTCCATCAGAGATCCCGCCAACATGAAGAAAGGTATGGCCATCAGGGAGAAGGAATCCATCGCAGTAAACATTTTCTGCGGGATAATGATCCCTGGAAGGCTGGGATCAAAGAAGAGAGTGATGCATGCCGAAATGCTCATTGCATAGGCCACGGGCATTCCCATGAAAAGCAGAACCAGGAAGATCGAGAAAAGAAGAATCAGCATCATGCGGTCTCATCCTCCTTTCGTGCTGTGGCCAGAATACGGTTGATTACCAGCTCCAGAGAGAAGATGCAAAGCAGGAATGCTCCTACAATCTGTGCCGAATATACCCAGTTCGCTTTGATTCCGAGACCTACCAGCGTCTTTTTTGAAAACTTGATGCAGAGCTGGACGCTGTAGATGCAGTACAGTGCCGCAAAAGCAGCAATCAGCGTCTCGCAGATAATCCAGAAAATATTCTGAGCCTTCTTGGAAAGCCGGTTGATGATCAGGTCGAAGCCCAGGTTGTTTCCATGACGCATTATAACAGGCATATAGAGCATCAGCATCCAGATAAACATATATCTTGCCAGCTGCTCGCTCCAGGACAGCGGATTCTTGAAAACATAGCGCATAATAACCTGTACAAGCGTCAGGATCACAAACCCAACCAGAAGCACACCGCTAATAACCTTCAGTACCGCTTCGAGCCTGTCAAAGGCTTTTCCGACGGTTTTCATTCCGTTCTCCCCTCCTATCCCATTTTATTATCATTATAATATTAAGTAATCAATTTAAGAATCGAGTGTATAGAACGTATATGCACGGCGCCAGCTGCAGGATTCGCCCGGCTTAAGGTCAAAAGCCTTGAAAGTCTCCGGGCACAGTGCTGACTCATTATCCCAGCTGTAGAATCTGGCAAGCGGGAAATCATCCTCCACCAGGACACCTGTCTGAGTCTCCGAGTTTTCAAGCTTCATCCAGTGACTGCTCAGACCTTCATAACCGTTCAGCCAGAATGCTGTGGAAGCTGTTGCCTCGTCAAAGCTTCCAAGCCGCAAGGCATCCCTCTCCAGGAGGATCTGCCCGCGCCGCATGCGCGGGATCAGGGTATACGGGAAACTGAGCCGATACGAAGAATCAATCTTCTTTCCATTGAAGCAGAAGAAATTATGACAGAATTCCGTACCGGAGATCACGGAAGGTCCGCAGTTTTTCAGTTCGCAGTCAACCGACAGAGTCCTCCCTTCCACACGGAACCGCCTCAGCTGTTCAAAAGCAGTATCCTGGCAGAGATGAGGCAGGCTTTGAACCTCCACGGAATCAGGCTTTATATTGACTTTGTGCTCAAACGGAACAACCCGGTAATCCTTTGTAAATTGAAAAGCAACGGTATCAGCCTTCCGAAGAAGCCCGACTCCAGGCAGCGGGAAGTAATCTGCAATCGAAGTCTGATCATAAAGCGCCGTATCGTTCCATTCAAGACAGAAAGCCAGCCCTATACCGCCCAGACCGTCTCCGCCGCCAATGATTTCCCGTGAGAGGAAGCTGTTCTCCCCCAGGTGAACCTGTTCGACCATGCCTGAGTGATCATAGCGGGAGCGTGTATAGCATCCCGGGAGTCGAAAAACGACCTCCAGCTCTTCGCTTTTCAGCAGAATGCGGTCTATATCCATTGCTGACTCCCACCCTTCTGTTTGTCCGAA
Source organism: uncultured Oscillospiraceae bacterium (assembly GCA_964570015.1). GTDB lineage: Bacteria > Bacillota > Clostridia > Oscillospirales > Oscillospiraceae > Limivicinus. The sequence goes on from CAZMXF010000042.1 coordinate 11,503, forward strand.
CTGATTTTTATACTGTCATTGTATCGACTATCCAAATTATAATCAATGTATTATTCAAAACACTTGGACAAAACGAAACGCCAAAAAACTACTACAGAATTTGGTAATTTTTACCAAAATACGAAATATTTGTCTTTACTTTTTCCGGTTTTCGTGGAATAATAGAATAAATAAAAGAAAAAAATACTCTGTTAATCAGAGTATTCCTTGTATTTTTCAGAATAATATCATTGAATTGGGGCCTTGATATGGACGAAAACAGCTTTTTTATTGAGAATATAGTGCTTGCCCACCGGTTCTATGCGAATCCACAGTGGGTCAGCTATGAATATGTCAAAGCACGGCCCCGCCACGGACTCATTTATGTGCTGGACGGCAGTGCTGCTTATGAGATGAACGATGGCAGTGTCATTACCGCGCAGAAAGATGATCTCCTGTATATGCCGGAGGGAACGCTTTATCTTACCCGAAGCCAGGAAGAGGGCTTCCTCCACCTGACGATCAACTTTAAAATGCGCGGCAGCATTACACTGCCGCGCCACCGTCATTGCGCAGAAAATGAGCGTACACGAAGAGATATGCTCAGGCTAGTCAGCGAATGGTCCCACAGAGACCAGTTTTACCG